>NZ_JAEVHJ010000109.1:0-20176 GCF_016802855.1 Micromonospora sp. ATA51
CGGTCAAGACTTCACGCCTGCTGCCCTTGCGACGGCAGGTTCCCGCCCCGGCAGAACCCCCACCGGGAACTGCCGGCAAGCGTCCGGCGGGACGGACACCCCAGGAGACCCAGCCGTCAGGGCGGGTTCGCCAGGTGCCGTACACGGTTCCCACCACCGCTCCGCGACACCCACACCGGGTTCGCGGGGCCGTCCTCGGCCGCGGCTTCCACCGCCACGTGCACGCCACCCCGATCATCAACCGGGACGGAAGTACCGGCAGGGAGTCTGGCTCGCTGAGGATCACATAGGAAACCAGAGACGCTACGGCCGCGATCCTTCGGCGCCTACCGAACCATCCGCACGAATATCCATTGCGGTGTCCCGAGGGGCCGCCTACCTTCATGGGGCAACGTCAACCGGATCAACCCAGGGAGTACGCCGTGACGCAGCATCTGCGCACCGAAGCCCCGCGGCCCATGCCGCGCGGTGGTGCCTCGCTGCCCACCGGCGAGCGAGGCCTGGGTCGCTGCCGGCAGCAGCGGTGGCAATCGGGGTGGCGGCGCTACTAGCGCCAGCGCGACACGCGCAGCCGCCCGCCCCCGCTCAGGGACCGGGCGGCTTTTTCGTCACCCCACTCCCGCCCAGGGGCGTAGCTCAACCCGGTAGAGCACCGGATTCCCAAAAATCCGACGGTTGCAGGTTCGAATCCTGTCGCCCCTGCTCGAATGTCCCGGCCCCGGCCGGCGACGTCGCTCCTTCTCAACTCCACAGTGGATGGCATGAGCACAACCCCGGCCGACGCCCCGACGCGTCGCGGGGCGACACATCCGGGGCGGGTTTCCTACCGTCCCACGGGCCGTTGGAGCAATTGGCAGCTCACCCGGTTCTCAGCCGGGCGGTTACGGGTTCGAGTCCCGTACGGCCTACGTCCGTCCCGCCCGGGACGACCACGCGGTTGTAGCGCAGTCAGGTAGCGCGTCACCTCGCCATGGTGAAGATCGCCGGTTCGAATCCGGCCAGCCGCTCGAACACCCCCCGACACGAGGAGACGACGATGGGTTTCACCCCGCTGGCCGGCACCCGGGCGCCGGTACGGGTCTGGACCGACCCGTACGGCATCGAGCCGCAGGCCGCGCAGCAGCTGCGCAACATCGGCGCACTGCCCTGGGTGCAGGGCGTCGCCGTCATGCCGGACGTGCACTTCGGCAAGGGCGCCACCGTCGGATCGGTCATCGCGATGCGGCAGGCCGTCTCGCCGGCCGCGGTCGGCGTCGACATCGGCTGCGGCATGTCCGCCGTGCGGACCTCGCTCACCGCGGCCGACCTGCCCGACGACCTCGCCCCGCTGCGTTCGGCCATCGAGGCGACCATCCCGGTCGGGTTCGCCAAGCGCGACGACCCGGTCGACCCGCGCCGGGTCCGGGGCCTGGCACACGCCGGCTGGGACGCGTTCTGGCGGCGCTTCGGTGAGCTGGACCGGAAGGTCGCGCAGCTGGAGCACCGGGCCCAGCACCAGCTGGGCACCCTCGGTGGCGGCAACCACTTCATCGAGGTCTGCGTCGAGCAGGGCGGCCCGGACGACGGGCAGGTCTGGCTGATGCTGCACTCCGGTTCCCGCAACATCGGCAAGGAGTTGGCCGAGCGGCACATGGCGGTGGCCCGCGGGCTGCCGCACAACGTCGACCTGCCCGACCGGGACCTCGCGGTGTTCCTCGCCGGCACGCCGGAGATGGACGCCTACCGCCGGGACCTCTTCTGGGCCCAGGAGTACGCCCGGCGCAACCGGGAGGTCATGCTCGCCCTGCTCTGCGGCGTGGTCCGGGACCAGTTCCCGCACGTCTCGTACGGCGAGCCGATCTCTTGTCACCACAACTATGTGGCCGAGGAGACGTACGACGGCGTGGACGTGCTGGTGACCCGGAAGGGCGCCATCCGCGCCGGCCGGGGGGACCTGGGCATCATCCCGGGGTCGATGGGCACCGGCTCGTACATCGTGCGCGGCAAGGGCAACCCGGACGCGTACTGCTCGGCCTCGCACGGGGCCGGGCGGCGGATGTCGCGGGGGCAGGCGAAGCGGACGTACAGCACCGCGGACCTGGTCCGGCAGACCGCCGGCGTCGAGTGCCGCAAGGACGCCGGGGTGGTCGACGAGATCCCCGGCGCGTACAAGGACATCACCAAGGTGATGGCGCAGCAGGACGACCTGGTCGAGGTGGTCGCGCACCTCAAGCAGGTGGTCTGCGTGAAGGGTTAGACCGACCGGCGCCCGAGGGGGGCGCCGGTCGTACGCCCCGGTGGCTCAGCGGAAAGAGCGCCGCTCTACGGAAGCGGAGAGCCCAGGTTCGAATCCTGTCGGGGCACGGTCCGCATCCGAGACGGCGGAGCGGAACCTTTGCGAGCTGGTGCAGTCGGCAGCACACCCGTCTCTGGAACGGGAGAGGGAAGTTCGAGTCTTCCGCTCGCAGCACGAGCCCTCGTGGCCCAACTGGCAGAGGCGGCGGCATGAGGTGTCGCAGGTTGCGCGTTCGAATCGCGCCGAGGGTACGCAGTGTGTTCACCCCCGGGTAGCCCAACTGGCAGGAGGCACGGTTTTCAGGAAGCCGACAGTGTGCGTTCGAATCGCACCCCGGGTACGCGAATGGCGCGGTGGACGAAGTGGGAGAGTCGCCCGACGGCCGGGGGGGCCAGGGCCCGGGCGAGCCACGGGTCGAGTTGCGAGCCACGCGGCTCGCACCGTTGCGGCGGCGCGACGGGTCGCCCGGGCGACGTCAGCTCAGGTCGCGGAACCGCTGGAGGATGATGATGACGAACGCGACGAGCAGCGGCGCGGCGACCATGTCGAGGATCCGGAGCAGGGCCCAGACTCGGCGAGTTGAGATCGTGGATCCGCTGGAGAAGGATGATGGCGAACGCGAAGAGCAGCCGGTAACCGATAAGTGAACAGAAGGTCGGGCATGCCACGTTTATCCTGGCCAAGTGACGTCTTTCCGCAGGACCCGCGTAGCAGTCTGGCACAAGAGGCAGCCGCGTGATCACGAAGCGGTGAAGTCACCTCCTCCATTGCTGCGGTTTAGGCGCCGGTTTATCGCCATGGGAATGGCACTGTTCGTCGTCGCTGTCGGGTTGGGGCCACAGTCCTCCTGCGGTCCTGCCGAACCTATAGAGCAGAGCTCTAGTCAGCCGCTCGCCGACGGCTTCGAGGGTGAGTCGCTAGACTCCGACTCCTGGGGCACCTGCCACTGGTGGGGATGCACCATCGCCTCGAACAAAGAGCTTCAGTGGTACGAGCCGGCGCAGGTGACGGTGGCGGACGGGGTCCTGTACCTCACCGCGGAGGCGGTTCCCGTCGAAAGCCCCGACGGCGAACGGTTCCAGTACCGGTCCGGGATGATCAGCTCCGGTCCTTCGGAGCGGCGGGGCGAGCCGCGGTTCGCGTTCACCTACGGCGCGGTCGAGGCTCGACTTCGGGTGCCGGCCGGGAAGGGCCTCTGGTCCGCGCTCTGGATGCTCCCCGCCTTCCGTGACTCCCGACCCGAAATCGACATCGTCGAAGTGCTGGGCAGCAATACGCGGAAGAGCTATCAGTCACTCCACCGACGGGATCGGAAGAGCGAGCCCCTCGCACACACGGAGCGAAACGCCGACCTCGCGGACGGCTGGCATGTCTACCGGTTGGAGTGGCTGCCGGGGAAGCTGCGTTGGTATCTCGACGGAAAACTGATCTTCACGGTCAAGGGCGACGAGGTGCCCGACGAGCCTATGTACGTCGTGGCCAATCTGGCGGTGGGCGGTCGGTGGCCCGGCTCTCCGAACAACTCGACGCAATTCCCCGCGTCGCTAGCCATCGACTACATCCAGATCAGGCCAGCCCTTCGCTGATGGCTCTCTGCCGGCGCATGTGCTTGCTGGCGCCACGACCGCAGATCAGACCGACCTGGACGCGCCCGCGGGTGAGTTGTCGTTGCCCCTGCGGGGGAGTGTGACGCCGAGGACAGCGACAGCCGCCAGGACAAGGAATCCTCGCTCGACGGACCAGAGCCGCAGCAGGGCCATGCCCTCGCCGACGACGACCAGGAGACAGAGGCTGATTGTGATGGCGATCGACAAGGTATCTGCGGCGTCGGCGAGACGGAGCCGCGATGCCCAACCCAGTCCGGGCACCACCACGGCGAAGGCCAGCACCACCGGGAGTCGTGCCGGGCTGGTGGCTCCGAAGACCACGAACGCGGTCGTGAGCGCCGTCGCGACGACGACCACGAAAGACAGTGCTAGACGTCGCATCATCTGCCGTTCCCGTTCTCTGCCAGGGTGAAGACCACGGCGTCGCCCGTGTCTACGACGATCCGGAAGCGAGGTGACGCCCGGAGCGCCTGTTCGACCCGGTCAAGGGAGCCCGCCGGCATGGGCCCGATCAGGTCGTTGGCGACCTTCTGGCCCCTCGTTATCAGGATGTAGTTCGGCTTGTCGGATGTTCCGGCGGCAAGCCACCGGGACAGCCTCTCCGCCGGGTCGGCCAGCACCCGATCCCGGCTCTCCGGCGGCTCATTGGCTATCGAGAGATGGGTGAGCTTCTCGTAGTTCCGGAACCGCTGGGGAAAGTTGCGCGAACCGACGACGATGAGGGAGTTCGGTTCCGCGTTCTGGTACAACCACGCAGTCGTTCTCACCTCTGCCGGCGTGAAGTAGTTCTGCGTGTCCTTGCCGAAGTAGGCCAGCAGAAATCCGGGCAGCAATGCCACGGTGAGGAGACCGCCCAGCACCACCCGGCGAGTCCGCGCCCGGTCGGTTGCGTCGGGATAGACCGCCAGTGCGGCGAAGTAGGCCATGAACGGGCCGGTGAACAGGATGACCCGGAAGAGCACCTCACCGCCGTATTCGGTGACGGCGAGCAGCAGCATCGGACTGAGCAGCAGCAGCAGGGCGGCCGAGTCGAGCCGGCGCCGTCGCCTCGCCCGGTAGATGCCGATCGCGGCCACGGCCAGCCCCACCGCTGTGATGAAGCGCCCGGCGTAGCTCACCAGCACCTGGCCGTCACGGACGTCCGCCGACTTTTCGAGCGTGTCGACGCCGTTCTGCACCGGCTCGCCGATGTTCAGACCGCTGAGGTTGTCGATCGTGTAGCCGCGGGCCACGACAAGCGCCCACCCGACTGTCAGCCCCACGGCCAGCACGGGGACGTACCAGCCTCGCGCTCTGCGGAAACCGAAGACCGTGAGCAGCCCGAGCACCATCATGAGCGGGGTTATCTGATGGCTTGAGGCGATCACTCCCATGATGAGGACCATGACCGGCAGAGCCGCCCGCACTCTCATAGCGGCCGCGAGAGGTGCGACCACCTCCACTACGTCGGCTCGCCGGCGTCGGAAGGCACGCAGAACCAGCCCCATCAGGACCAGATAGAGCGGGAACGCCAGGCCCTGCGGCGAGAAGTAGTCCAGGCCCAACCAGGACGTCAGGAAGAACAGCCAGAGCCCCAGCCAGACCACCCGGCGATCGTCGGTCATCGAGCGCATCAGGAAGCGGGCCGCCAGCAGGTTGAACAGGTTGAACGCCAACTGCGTCCACGTCGCCAAGGGCAGTAGATATGACCGGTCCGCCATGTCCGTGAGCAGGGCGGTCCCGGCGAAGAATCCGGGCCAGCTGTGGTACACCGGCAGATTGGAGATCGTCGTGTCGACACTCCCCGTCCGCAGGATGTAGTCGATGATCCCGATGTGCTTCCACGCCCAGGCGTATCGAAGCGTCCCGAACAGAGCGGCCGGGGTCGCGTGGATGAAGCCGATGAACGCCACCAGGTGCACGGCGAGGAGCCACTCGGCGGCTGAACGTCGCAGCGCACGAAAGAACCCGACGGCGAGAACGACCAGGGCTGCGATCATCGGCACCGTGAAGAGCGAGACCAGACCGATGTCCGTCATGGCGCGGGGGTCGACGTTCCGGAGGCCGATGATCCACAGTGTTATGGCGAGAAGCACGGTGGCGAGGGCCTGGACGGCAAACCCCCATCGGGGGCCGATCCCCGTGCTGAAAGCCTGCCCGGCGGAGCCAACACCGGAGCCGGCGGACGACAGCTGACCGAGGTCCTCCAGCTCACCGCGTGGCTTTGTGGACACCAGGTTAGGAAACTTTGTCATCGACGCCTCCAGAGACCAGTCGTGACGTGGGCGCCGGCCTCTTCGACCCCGTCGCCCGCAACGCCCCGCAGCAGCCGCACCATCGACGGCAGAACGGCGGCCGCCACCACGAGCTGTCCGGCGAGGTACGCGACGCCGACCCCGGTCACCCCGATCTCGGCCATCGCGACCAGCGACAGCGATACGACCAGGGCGCTCGCGGACGCGTGCACCGCGATGATCCGACCGACCCTGCGCCGGACCCGGGACACCGCGACGAAGACGATCAGCAGAAGCTTGGGCAGCACCGCGACGGCGGAGAGCCGCAGGACGTCCGCGCCGCTCGACGCGTAGTCGCGGCCGAAGAGGGTCAGCAGCAGCGGCGCCGACACGCAGAGCAGGACGACCGCCGGTACGAGGAGGAGCAGCCCGCGCCGCAGCACCTGCCGCACGTACGCCGGAAGCCGCGACTCATCGGCGGAGGCCTCCACGGTCAGCGAGGTGCCGAAGTGGTACGCCACCATCTCCAGGGAGCCGCCCAGCAGCCAGGCGACGTAGAAGACGCCGTTGGCCTCGGCGCCCAGCCGCGCGGTCACGATCAGCGGGAGGGCGTTCGTGCCGGCCTGCAGGAAGAGGTACCCGACGTAGTCGAGCGCCACGAACCTGGCGAGCACCCCGCGATCCGGCAGCGCGACCGCCGTACCCCGCTCCCGCAGTCGGGGCAGCAGCCGGCGGAAGACCAGCACGTTGACGGGGATGAGCGCGACGACGACCGCCAGGTTCCAGGAAAGGAAGATGCCCAGGCTGGGCAGGGCGCCGGCGAGCAGCACCAGCAGCGCGATCTTGAGGATGCCGAAGGCGGTGTTCTCGACCGGGACCCACACCACACCGCGCAGGGCGGTGAGCACGCTGTCCTGCAGGGTGAAGATGCACCAGCCGGCTACGGAGAGGATGAACGCCACCGCGAGCAGGGGAGTGCGGTTCAGGAAGTCGAACCGGCCGGCAACCAGGGGAGCGAGCAGCAGGAAACCGGCACTGAGGGCGAGCGCCGCGAGGCAGCTGGCCCCGTACGCGTAGCCGACCAGCCGGCCGCCCCGCTCCGCCGCCCTCGGCAGGAAGCGGGCGAGCGCACCGTTCAGATTGAGCTGGGAGAGGTTGCTCAGGAACGACATCGTCGACACCATCGCCGCGCCGATGCCCAACTCGGCCGGGGAGTACAGGCGCGCCGCCAGAGCCCAGTACACGATGCCGAGCAGCGAGCTCACCGCCGTGTTGAGCATCAGCGCGTAGACGTTGCTGTTCAGCGGATCGCGCAGGTGTTGGCGCAGCCGTACGCCGATCGGCGCGGCGACCGTGCCGACGCCGGCAGCCGCCGGACCGACCGACGCGTTCGCGGTTCCGGCACGTGGGGCGCTCATCGGGTCACCTCTCCTTCCCGCCCGCGGTGCTTCCTCCCCGCCGTCCCGAGGTCGGCTGGCTCAGTCGCGGCGCGCGGCGTGCAACCAGGTGTCGGGCCCGTCGGAACGCCCGCCAACCCCGGGTGCGCCACCGCTCGCCCCGCCAGGCCAGCGGCCAGCCGGTGCCGTCGAGCAGGGCCGTGATCCCGGCGATCCCGGTTTCCCGCTCGATCAGCACCCGGGCGATGGCGAAGACGTCATCGTCCGGGTGGCTCAGCGCGTTCTTGACTCCGCAGGCGGACGAGTAGCCGGCCGCGCGCACCGCGGTCCGCACGGCGATGCTGTGGTAGCCGTACGGATAGGCCAACGACCGGACCGACGTCCCCGTTCCGTCCTCCAGCACCTGTCGGCTCCCCACGACCTCCTGATGCAGCTCGGACGGGCGTAGACAGTCGAGCGCGCGGTGGCTCCGGCTGTGCGACCCGATCTCCACCCCGTGCGAGTGCAGCTCGCGGAGCTGGTCCCAGTCGAGCGACGGATCCCCGTCCGAGGGCGGTGCCACGCCCACCCGCGCGGCGATGACGTACGCGGTCGCCATGAGCCCGTGCCTGCGCAGCACCGGCAGCGCGACCTCGGCGAGGTCGGGGAAGCCGTCGTCGAAGGTGATCAGCACCGGTCGCGGCGGCAACGGGGCCAGCCCGCGCAGCACGGCCGCGTAGCCGCTCGCCGTCATCGGCGTGCGCCCGCGCTCCCGGATCAGCGCCATCTGCTCGTCGAAGTCGCCCGGCGACACCGCCCAGCGCAGCGTGCCGTCGCGGCGCACGTCGCCGACGCTGTGGTAGCAGAGGACGGGGACGACGGTCTTCGGTGCGCGGTTCATCTGCGGCTCCGTCCGGATCGGGCCGCGGCGGCGGCGTAGTAGGCCGGTCCGAGCGCCAGCCCGCAGAGCTCGAGGGCGGTCAGCGAGGCCGGGTAGCCCTCCTGCTTGCGGCCGTTCCTCGCCGACCCGGGCCGCAGTGCGTAGGCGACGCCGCCGGGCAGCCGACCGAGCAGCTCCCGTCGGGCGGTGGGATCGGCCGCCAGGCACTTCGTGATGACGGCGCCCAGCCCGACCCCGTACCGGAACATCGTCCGGCGCAGCGCCCGCAGCTCACGGCGGTGCGTGTGCCACACGACGGCCCCCGGCTCGTACGTCAACACGTGGCCGGCCAGTACCGTACGCAGCAGCACGTCGATGTCCTCCCCGGTGCGCAGCCGGGGATCGAACCCGCCCAGCCGGCGCAGGACGTCGGCGCGGAACGCCATGTTGGCGCCGGAGCCGTACGATCCGGGCAGGTACGGGTAGAGCGACGGCGGTGGCTGGTCCACGCGACGCGCGCCCCCCGCGTCGAGCGTTGCGGACCCGGCCCGGTCGAATCGCCGCCGCTGGCAGCCCTTGCCATAACCGCCGTACTGCTCCAGCCAGATCTGCGACGGCGTGTCGAGCTTTCGGGCGAGGACCTGACCGGTCACCCCGGCGACGTCGTCGCCGGTGAAGCCGTCGACGAGGCTGCGCAGCCACCCCCGGTCGAGGGTGACGTCATCGTCGGCGAAGGCCACGATCGCGCCCCGCGCCTCGGCCAGCCCTCGGTTGCGGGCGTGCGCGACGCCGGGTCGCGGTTCGCTGGTGTAGCGGAGCCGGGGATCGTCGGCGGCGCGCGCGGCGACGACCCGCGCGGTGGCGGCGACCTGCGGCGCGTTGTCGACGACGACGATCTCGTAGTGGGGGTAGTCGAGCGCGGCGAGCGAGTCGAGGGTGGACTCGAGGAGCGGCGTGCGTCCGCACGTGGGGACGACCACGCTGACGAACGGGGCGGGTTCCACGACCGCTGGGTGGCAGCGGCAGGAGGCGCCGGCGGCGACCAGGCCGGCCTCCCCGGCCGCGGCGGCATCCAGCGGGTCGAGCGTGGGCAGGCCGTCGTATAGCAGATGCTCGTCGATCGCCGCGGAGAGGCGGGCCCGGATGGCGGCGGAGAGCGCCGGCGCGGTCAGCCCGCCGGCCGGCAGTGCGACGTCGACCAGCCCGAGCGGCTGCCCGTGCAGCCGGACCAGGACCTGCGCCGCGCCGTACCGGGCGCGTCGGCCGCCCGTGTCGGGCACGTCGGGCATTCCCTCGGAGAGCTCGACGGCGAGCACCCGGACCGGCGCCGGACCCGCCCGGCGCCGGGGGACCGGCGTGCGACCGCCTGAGAGGCGCGCAGGGCCTGGGCCGAGACGTACCCGGCGGCGGTCACCAGCAGGCCGGCGACGATCGCGGCGGACCGCAGCAGTCCGGCGCGATCGCCGTCGCGGACCTGGCGCAGGCCGCGGCGCACCCCGGCCGGGAGGGTACGGCGGGTGTACGCGCGCTCGGTGGCGAGCCCGGCGTCCGCGCCGACCAGCCGGGCGACGACGGCCTTGGACCGCCCCTCGGAGAAGCAGCGCTGCCGAAAGTAGCGCCACGTTGCCCGGTCCACGGTGACCCGGTGCCGGACCCGGGCCGCGGGCTCGTGGAGCACCACGCCGTCCGGTTCGAGCTGCCGGATACGGATGCACAGCTCCGTTTCCTCGCAGCCGACCGGCGTGCGACCGACGCGGCCGAGCGCGGGGTCGAAGCCGGCGGTGCGGTCCAGGACCGACCGGCGGAAGGACATGTTGCAGCCGATGACGTTGCGCACGGGGGTGACCTCGGTGGGCTGGCCGGTGAAGCTGCACCCGACGACCCAGTCGAATTCGGGGGGCAGCCAGCGCGGCCGTTCCTCCTCCCAGGCCGGTACGGCGTGGCCGCCGACCGCGAGCACCCGCCCGTCCCGGTAGTGCGGCAGCAGCCGTGCCAGCCAGTCGGGCTCCGCCTCGGCGTCGTCGTCTAGGAAGGCGACGATCTCGCCGGTCGCCTGGGCCAGCCCGGTGTTGCGGGCCGCCGAGAGGCCGCGCGGGCCGGTGCTCGGCACGACGTCAGCTCCGGGAAAGTGGCGCGCGCCCGCTCCAGCAGCGCCGGGTTGTGGTCGACGACCACGACGACCTGTGCTGCCGGTACGTCCTGCGCCAGCACGGAGCCGACCGCCCGGATGATCTGCGGCCACCGCTGCTCGGTGTAGACGCAGATGACCACGGTCACGGCCAGGGCCGGGCCGGGCCCCGCTGGCGCCTCCGGACCGAGGACGGCGACCACCTCAGATGTTGACGAGGACGCGCTCGACGTTGCCGCGGATCCAGCGTGGATCGTCATGGTCACCTTCCGAGTCGATGAACAGCAGGATGTGGCGCATCCAGTAGAGGAGCAGCGCCGGTCGTGGCGGGATGCCGTCCAGCCAGTCGGCCGCCTCGCCGGCGGGGACATCGAGCGTCCGGTCGAGGCCGTGCCGCAGCGCGTGGACGACGATCTCGCCGAGTTCGTCGCCGCGGGCGAGCCGGCGGGCGAGGACGTGCAGGTGTAGCAGGTCGTGCAGGGGGAGTTGGCGGGGTGCGGCCCGGTCCCAGTCGACGATCCCGGTCACCTGCCCAGCTGGGGAGGTGGCCAGCAGGTTGCCAGGCCAGAAGTCGCCGTGGATCCAGGAGGTGTGCACGGTGCGGCCGACGAGGGCGACGACGAGTTCCTCCCGCAGCCGCCAGACCGTGTCGAGGAGCCGGCCAGGTCGCGGGTGGGTGGCGACGAACTCCTCCAGCCGCCGGAGTGGGGCGTCCACCCACTCCGCCAGGGCGGCCCGGTCGAGCATGGTCCGTTCCCGGGTGGGCAGGTGGAGGTTGCGGATGACCCGGCTGGCGGACGCGAGCAGCGCGGCGCGCCGGGTACGCCTCAGCATCATCCCGTTCGCCGGAGCGCCGCGCAGCGCCTCCTCCACGCAGTAGTAACGTCCCTCGATCTCTCCCTGTGCCGCGCAGTACGGCAGGAGCTGGCGCAGGCCGGGCAGGCGCGGGTTCGTCCGCAGCACGTCGAGCACCTCGGCCTGGCGCCGCAGCCCGTCGACGGCCTGGTCGGTCCAGGGCACCTTGACCATGTAGCGTCCGTCGGCCCCGCGGCCCCGGACCGTGGCCACCGCGACGGACGTGCTGGTGAAGGCGACGGTCTCGGTCCGCCACCGGGTGTCGTCGGTGGCGGTCGCCCGGGCGACCAGGCGGGGGGGCGACGGTGGCGGTCCAGTTTCGTTCGGGCCGGTGCAGCCAGCAGGCGAGTCGGTCCCGCAGGACCGGCTGCGCCCACTGCACCGCGACCTTCACCGGGCCGTCCGCTCGAGGTAGTGCCGCCAGATCCGGCCGAGCGCGTCGGCGAGCACCAGTTCCGGCGCGCGGTCGGCGTCCACGCGTTCCAGGTGGGGAATCCGCCGGCGCAACCGCCGGTACTGCTCTCGTTCCGCCTCGAGATGCTCGGGGTCGTATTCCCCGGAGCGGCGGTACATCACCGACCCAGGAACGTCCAGCAGCAGCACCACGTCGGGTGCCGGGCAGAGCCGGCTCAGCAGCTGGAAGTACGGCCGCTTGAGCCAGACCAGTGGCCCGCGCGGCGGCAGCAGGGCGTCGTAGACGTAGCGGTCGAAGACCACCATCCGGCCCAGCGCCCGGTGGCGCAGCGCCGCCAGGTAGCGGCGCCACACGGTGAACGGGCGCAACAGGATGCGGACGGCCTGCTCGGTGGTGCCGCGCGGCGCCTCGTTCGACTGCCAAAGCCCCATGTAGACGCGGCGCACCGGGAAGTAGAACGTCGACTCGATGCCCTCGGCCAGGGTGGACTTCCCCGATCCGTCGGGGCCGATCAGGGCGACGCTGACACCCCGACGGCTCCACGCCTGCAACGGCCGCTCGATCGCACGCAGGGCGGCCGAGCCGACCACCCGGCGGGCCGCGCTGGCCGGACGGGCCCGCCACCAGGCGGTGAGCAGGTGCCGACGGACGGCCCGCAGCGCCGCCGGGCGACCGGCCCGCCAGTACGCCAGCAGCATCCGGGCCGCCCGGTCCGGCAGCGCCCGGGCGAGTGGACCGTCGAGCGTGGCGTGGTCCTCCAGCTGTCGCAGCCGACGGAGGTGGTGGCCGGCGACGGTGCCCTTGTCGAGCACGCAATGCAGCAGCAGCGCCCAGAACTCGTCCCCGGGCGCGAGCACCCACACGTCGTCCTGACGTGCGCGGCGGCCCAGGCACCGGTCCGCGGCCAGGGTGCGCACCTCGAAGTGACGGCCGTAGGCGAGCTCGGTCACCAGGTCGAGTTCGACCCACGAGTTGGTGGCCGGGTCCAGGCCGAGGAAGAACCGGTGACTGCCCCGGCCGTGACCGGCCAGGCGGGTCAGGCCCTGGGCCTCGATGACGGCCACGGCCCGCGCGAGATCGGCCGGCGCGACCAGGAGGTCCAGGTCTCCGGGGGCGATGAGCGCCTCCGGACCACCGCGCAGCAGGCACCAGCGCACGCCGGCCCCGTCGAGGCCGGCCAGCACCGCCCGGGCGAGCCCGGGCGCGGCCGTTGCCGGTTCCGCCGGCCGTGGCGGTTCCCGGTGGCCCGCCACCACGGTCGTGCCGTCGCCGCTCATCGTGCCTCCGGAAGCGGCGTGGCCGCGGCGGCCGGGCGGAGGCACATGGCCCCCGGTACGGCGGGCGCCGACGACCCGGGGGCGACGGGGAACGTGAACTCGACCGGCGTGTCGGTCCGCAGCGGGACGTATCGCACCTCGTACGGCCCGAGGCGGAGCGGCCGGCCCTGCACCTCCAGGTCGATCCGGTCGTCCTCGGTGTGCACCAGGAGGACACCCTCCCGGCCCCGGACCAGGCCCAGCTCCGGCACCGGCCAGGAGACCGCGTCGGCCCGGCGCGGTCCGCGAGCACCTGCTGCAACCGGGCGACCGCCTCCGCGTACGCGAGGGGACGGCCCCCGCCGTGGCCATCCGTCGCGCTCCAGAGCGCGGGTCCGTGCGTCTCGTCGGTGTCGCCCTGGGGTTCCCAGATCAACGCCGTCGTCGCCCCCTGGTCGGCCATGTGCAGCAGGGCGGCGAGACTCCGTTGGTCGACCACCCCGCAGGCGCCGGCGAGGGCGGACGGGTGACTGGCGGTGTTCGAGCTCGCCCAGATGTCGATGACGACGTACGGACCGCCGACGGCGAGGGTCGGACCGACCGCCTTGAGCGCGTCGTACACCGTGTTGTAAAGGTTGGTGTAGGCCTCGTAGTTCCGCCGGTTGCGGGTGGCGTCCCAGAATTCCTTCATCTCGTTCCAGACCTGGAAGTGCCGCACGTCGGGGTAGCGCCGGGCGACCGCCGTGGCGAGCGCGGCGAAGTCGGCGTAGTGCTCCGGCCGGGGCGCGACGTGCAGCCGGTCCCAGTTGGTCTCCCCGGGGCGGCCACCCTTCATCCAGTCCGGCGCGCAGCAGAGCGTGATGACCGGGGTGCCAGCGGTGGACCTGATCAGTGCCATCCGCCGGTCCAACGAGGACCAGTCGAACTTTCCCGGGCTTGGCTGCGGGTTCACCGTCCCCGAGCCGAAGATGTGCTGGTTCTGGTAGCTGGCGGTGGCGGTGAGGACGGCCTTGGCGGAGACGATGGCCGGTGCGCTGCCCCAGTCGTCGACCGAGTGCCGGGTATGGGTGACGCCCACGGAGAGGGTGCGCGGGTCGGGGCGGTGGCCGTGTGGCGCTGACCAGTCGTATCCGGCCGCGTCGGCGCCGATCGGTGTGGGACTGGCGCCGTGGGAAGCGTCCGGGGCGGGGCGGCTGGAGATCACGAGGAGGGTGATCGCGGTCAGGGCCGCGGGAAGGACCAGCCAGCGGAGGACGGCCGGTCGGAGCGGTCCCGGCCAGCGAGGCGGTGTACGGCTCATGCACTACTCCCGCACCGGCCGGAGCGCCAGGATCCGCCGTACGCCGCGGCGAGCGCGCTGAACCAGCGGGGTGATCGGCACCCGCTCGATCCGGTAGCTGGCGTAGTCCTGGCTGACGGCGCCGAAGCGGCTCTTGAACAGCTCCAAGGAGGAGACCCGGGCCGAGTCGCCCATGTTGTAGGCCGTGCATCCGGCCTCGATCGCGTCCGCGATCGCCGTCCTGTGCAGCAGGTAGTTGGCATAGACGGGGCCGGCGAGCTGTTCCAGCATCGCGCCGCGCCAGTACATCGCGGTGGTCGCGCCGCGCAGCACGACTATCGCGGCCACCGGGCGTCCCTCGTGGTACGCGGCGTAGATCCGGCACCGGGAGCCGAGCATGTCGGCGACGGTGCGCAGCTTCCGGTGCGGCTCCCGCCGGGCCGCCAGCTGCCGGGCGAGCGGAAGCGGGAGGCGGTCCCGCCGCGCCCAGCGGTCGACTGACTGGCCGTAGAGCTGGTGGAAGACGGAGACCAGGCGGCCGCTGTCGTCACACTCGACGACGACGCCGGCCCGCTCCGCCCGGCGGATCCGGTTGCGGGTGTCGCTGCGGAACCGCTTCCGCCAGACCTCGTCGAAGCCGCCGTCGAGGAAGAGGGTCTGCGCCATCCGCTCCTCGCGCAGCACGCTCGCCGGCACCACCGCGTCCCACGTCCCGGCCGTCGCCGGGTCGGGGCGGACCAGGGTGCTCAGCACGCGCCGCTGCGCCAGGTCGGTGACCACCAACCGGACGTCCTCCGGGCGGAGCTCACCGCCGTCGCAGACCAGCCCGCCCGGTCCCCACCCGGCCGGGAGCCCGAAGTCCGTCGCGAGGATCGCGCCGAGCCCCGGGCGTCGCACCAGCGGAAGGACGAGGCGCCTTCCGTCGACGGTCTCGTAGAGCCGCGAGACGTCCTCGTACCCTTCGACCGTGCACACGCAGCGGAGCCAGGTCGGCGTCTGGCTGGGCAGGGCGGTCGGCGCGGAGGCGAGCACCTGCTCCCACGCCTCGGCTGGGGCCGGACTCGTCACCCGCAGCGGTCGCGGGTCGCCGGGGGCCGGCCCGAGGCGGAGCTCGAGGCTGGTCCCCGCGCTCACGACGAGCCCAGCCGCAGGTCGGCGTGCCAGTAGCGCTGGGTGGAGTCGTTGCTGGCCATGACCACCATGCCGGTGGCGCTGGTGACGTCCTGCTTGGTGGTCGTCACATTGTTCATGTTGGGCGAGAGGGCGTCCCTGATGACCGGGGTGCCACGGCCTAGGGGAAAGGCGATGCTGCCCATGGGGGAGCTCTTCATGAAGATCGTTCCCGGGTAGCCTGAGTAGGGACACCCGCTGTCCGGCGCGGTCATGAAGACGTACAGCGTCTGATGTTCGGAGTCGAGCAGCAGGACCGGCCGGGTGTGACAGTCCCTGATCCGGCCGACCGGGTAGCTGGACCAGTCGCCGGTCGACGGGTCCCGGGCGAGGATCATGATCAACGGCGCCGCGGACGAGGCGCCGGCGTCGTCGAGCCCGGTCTTGACGGCCGCGAAGACCCGTCCGGAGGCGTCGGCCTGCAGCGCCTTGAGGTTGATGTGGTCGTCGGCGCTGTTCGGACCCTGGATCGCCGTACGCGTGACGTCCCAGCTGGAGCGCGGCGCGCCGTCGGTGTGCTCGGCGAAGTACATCGCGGACGTCGCCTGGTTGCTCCACATCACGCCGGTCCCGGTCCCGCCGAAGCTCACCACCGACGAGATGTCGTCGCTGGACAGGTTGGCCGCGGCGGCGACCGGGAGCACGAACGGCGTGCCCCAGACCGCGTCCCCGCCCGTCGTGTTGTTCACATAGACCTTCGAGCCCTGCGTCCAGGTCGCCCAGAGCAGGCCCGTCGAGTCCTTGTCGATGGTCAGGGTCTCGCTGGAGTAGTTGCTGATCTGCACCGGGAAGCCGCTGTCGCGGCTGTAGGTCCTCGTCGCGGCGTCGTAGCTGAAGCGGTAGAGCCGGGCCGGGTTTCCGGACGTCGCGCCGGTCGAGGAACTGGCCCGGACGTGCGAGGAGACATAGAGCCTGGTGCCGTCCCACAGCACGTCGGAGCGGGTCTTCGGTCGGTTGTCGACGATGGTCCCGGTGTCGACCCACTGCCCGGTGGAGCGGTCGAGCCGGAATATGTGGTGGGTCTGGCTGCCGGTATGGAACAGCACCGCCCACCAGGCGCCGTCGTTCCACCAGAGCTTGCTCTCCGGCTTCTCACCGGTTGCCGCCGAGCCGTCGCCGGACGTGGACGGACCGAGGAGGCCGACGTCGCCGGTTGCCGCCCCGGCCGGCGTGGCGAGCCCGGTGGGCACGGGGGTGGCGCCGAACAGCAGGCCCAGCAGCACGGCGAGCGCGTAGGAGCCGCGCACCACCGGAGCACGTCGCAGTGCACGCTTCCTCATCGGGTCACCTCGCTCAGCGCCGGGCTGGTCCGTGCGGCGACCGGGGGCTGCCACCGGTGCAGCACGCGGTGGTCGATCGGGTCCACCACCGGTCGAGGGCGCCGGACGACCCGCTCGCGGATCAGGGTTCGGAGCACCCGCTGACCGTCCCGGAAGGTGTGCAGGTTGGAGGTGCCGCAGCGGCGCGGGAGTTCGGTGCTCGGCACCTCGGCGATGCGGAGGTTCGCCTTCAGCGCGTGGACCACGAGTTCGGTCTCGATCTCGAAGCCGTGCGCGGTCAGAGCGAGCGCCTGCAGGCAGTCGCGACGGAACGAAAGGAAGCCGTAGCACAGGTCGGTGAAGCGGACGAGGAAGAAGCTGTTCGTCAGCCGCACCAGCATATGGTTCCCGGTGCGGCGCAGTGGAGTCAGGTCGGTCGATCCGCCGCCGGTCAGGAACCGGGAGCCCTTGACGAAGTCGTAGCCGTTCATGAGCGGGGTGACGAAGCGGTGGATCTCGGCGGGATCCATGCTGCCGTCGGCGTCGATCATGACGATCAGGTCGCCGGTGGCCGCGGCGAACGCCACCCGCGCCGCGTCACCCTTGCCCCGGCAGTTCTGCGTCAGCACCACGATGTCCGGCCGGATGGCGCGGGCGACCTCGACCGTCCGGTCCGACGAGTGCCCGTCGACGAGAACCACCTCGTTGACGATCGGCGGCATGCGCTCGAGCACCCAGGCGATGTTCTTCTCCTCGTTGAGCGTTGGGATGACCACGCTCACGGTCTCTCGCCCGGGACCACCGTTGACCACTCCGGCGTCGCCCTCGGGCCGTTCCCGCATCCGCAGGATGCTCAGTGGCCGGTCATCATGCTCCGACGGTGCCGTGCGTGGCGGCGCGGTCAGCAGGCTGGGGACGTGCGTGTCGATGTCCCGGTTCAGCGTCACCGGATCCCCTCTCCGCGGGGCGCCGTCAGACCTTTCCGCGATGCGAAGTCGGTCCCCCTTCTACCGCCGCCGGCGACATTCGTTGTACCTCTCATCAGCCCCTCTTCCCCCGTGATGCCCATGCGGCAGTGAGCCATTTCGCATGGAATGTCCGAATTGTTCGAATCGGCCTCTTTGGACCGGGATGAACAGGAGGCAAAGCTAACATCACGCAAAGGCGAACACGCCGGTTTTACGTGACAGATCGGGCCGATCCGGACGAAGCGTCGGGTGTGCTGGCCCGAGCGGGCTACCGGTCGGACCGCCGGCTGATGTCCCCGGTGGTGGTGGCCGCATCTCGGGCACGGGTTGATCGCCGTCGTGGACTGGAAGATGGCGACGGGCAGCGCTCGGGATGCGACGTCCAGGGAGGTGCCATCGATGCTGAGCCGGCGATGGGGGAGCGGCGTGTCGGCAGCGGTGTGCGCTGAACGGCAGGCGGGCCGCAAGCAACAGCGTCGAACGGCCTTTGAATGGGCCTTGACCTGCGGTTTTGCACTTCGCCGGGCGGAGACCCAGCAGGCGCGCCCCGAATCGCAACAAACTGCACCCAACGGCACTAACAGTAGTCGACGACACTCTATATTGCCTGGTGAAAGTATCCGCAGGGCTGTGCGTTAAGGATCAGTGGCTGTACGGACCTTGCCTGCTTCATCGCAGGTTCACCGGTCATGCCGAAGAACTCGTCTCGGCCACACCGGGCACCCGACTTCGCTACCGTCGGGGCGTGGTCGAGGTGAAGCTGTGCCTACGTGGCGGGCCGTACGACGGGCAGACCGTGGCCTGGGAGGTGCCGGACGCGGAGGATCCGCCGATGTCGTACGACCTGAAGCTCCATGGACCGCACGAGGCCGCGGAGACCTACCGGTACCGCCGGGCGGCGCGCGCGCCGGAGGACGCGGCCGAGGACTGGATCTACGAGGCGTCCGACGTCGGGCCGCGGTAGGAGAGCGGCCGTGACGTGAGCGAGGTGCTGGAGGACGGCGACATCTACTTCCTCTACCGGCCGCGGGTCGGCGAGCGGCACGTGGAGTCGCTGGACGAGGTGCAGCGGTTGCTGATCGTGTTGCACCCGTGGCACGGACGACGGCGTCTGCGGCTGCTCGTCGTGGGCCGCAAGCGCCTGCCCGAGATCGACGAGCATGACCGTTTCTGGGCGTTCGTCGACACCGTGGTGAGTCGGCCGGCGGAACTCTACGAGGCGCTCCGACCGCACCTGTACGGGACGAAGACCCGGGGTGAGCGGTTCCAGCCACCGGCCCGGCCGGTGGCCGAGGGCGCGTACTGCGTCACCCGGCACGACGACCACACGCATCTGGCGTATCAGCTCGAGCTGCCCCGCCGTCCCGGGCCGCCGCAGCACGAGCTCCGGATCGAACCGGAGGCGAGCTACGTCGTCACGGTGAAGAATCCGCAGGCGCCGTCGCCGCCCGGGGTCGGCCTGCGCGGTCCGGCTCGCGCGGAGCTCCCCGCCGACCTGCAGGAGCGCTTCGGCACCCGCCGGTTCGCGCCGCTCGACCCGCCCCGGTTCCTCGACCACGCGGGCGTGGAGATGGTGCTGGTCGGGGCGGCCCACGACGCGTCGACCGAGCTCGGGATCGATCTCGACGCCGAGGTCGAGCGGGCGGCCCGGAACACGATCTTCGAGGATCTGCGCATCGGACGCGCGGAGCGGCGGGAAGCTCCGTCGCTCACCGCCCGGTGGCAGTGACCGCCTCCCGCGACCCTCACCTGCCGGCGGCGACGAGGACGACTGGTACCGCCACCACGTTGACCCGGCTGCCGTCGCGCGGGGAGACCTCGTACACCTCGATGGTGCCGGGACCGGTGGCGGCCACCCGGTAGCGGACGGTGGCCCGGTAGTCGCCCCGGCAGCCGGAGCCGCAGGCGGCCGTGGTGAACGAGGTGCCGACCTCCCGAGCCGTCGCGTCCAGGACGCGGACGCTCACGGTCGCCTCGAAGACCTCCGCGCTCCCGGTCACGCTGACCGGGCTGGTGACCCGGTCACCGACCGACGGGCCGGTCACCACGATCGCCGACAGCAGGTCCGCGTAGTCGTCCCGCCCGACCGGCGCGGCGCCGGCGAACGCCACCCCGCGCACGGTGGGGAACTGGGTCAGCGTCCAGACCACCTGGGCCCGGCGCAGCCGGACGGCCGCCGCGCCACCGTCGGCGAAACCGGCTGGCGGGGCCAGCGTGGCCACCCCGTCGGCGATCCGGACCACCTGGACGCCGGTCGGCACCCGGGTGGTCAGGCCGGCCGCCGCCTCGGCGCGGGACGGTCCGGCGGCCAGTTCGGTGAGCGCCAGGCGGGACGTGGCGACGGTGGCCGGGAGCGTACGCCGGGTCGGCGCCAGCCTCCCGTCCCGGACGAACCAGAGCTGCACCACGATCGTCCCGCCCTCGCCCGACTCGTCGGGCGCCACCGGCACCGTCGTGGTGGGGGAGGCCGGTGGGGGACGACGGCTCGGCGTGGT
>NZ_JAEVHJ010000110.1:0-20095 GCF_016802855.1 Micromonospora sp. ATA51
TTGCCGCCGTTGAGCAGCTTGACGTGCACCTCGGTGTCGCCCGGGTGCAGCACCAGGGTCTCCCTGAGCCGTTCCACCAGCGGCGGCGTGCACCGGTGCGGAGCGCGTCGGCGAGCTGCGCCAGGTCGGCGACCAGCTCGGGCCGGCGGATGGCCAGCAGGTTCACCAGCCAGGCCGCCACGGTGGGCCGGCGCAGCCGGGCGATCTCCCGGGCGGCGGCCTGGTCGCCGGCTCGGCGCGCCTCGGCGACGGCGGCGTCCCGGGCGGCGACGAACCGGTCGGGTGGCGTGGCGTAGAGCTGCTCAACCAGCTCGCGGGAGGGGGCGGCCACGGGTCAGGCGTCGAACCGGGTGCCCGGCTCGAGCCGCTGGTACTCGGTGTTCGACAGCGCGGTGTACTGCCGGTCGAGCACGGCGAACCCGTTGCTGTTGAGCAGACCGTCGTGCAGGGCGTACGCGCGGCGCGGGGCGACCGCCCGGATGAAGTCGACCACCTCGGCGAACTTCGACCAGGGCGCGTGGATGGGCGCGAAGAGGGTGTCCACCTGGACCTCCTCGGGGACGTCCAGGGAGTCTCCCGGGTGGTAGACCACGTCGTTGATCAGGTAACCCAGGTTCTCGATCACTGGGATGTCCGGGTGGATGACGGCGTGCTTTCCGCCGTACGCACGGACCGCCACCCCGGCGGCGGTGAACGACTCCCCCGGCGCGACCACGGTCAGCGCCTCGGCCGCGTCACCGAGGACGCCGGCGAGCGAGGCCGGACCGTTGACGGTGAACGGGCGACGCTCCAGCGCCCGGGCGAGCGTCTCCGGATTCACATGGTCCGGATGCTGGTGGGTGATCAGCACCGCGTCCGCCCCGTCCAACGCCTCGGGCTCGGTGAACACCCCGGGGTCGACGACGAGCACTCCCCCGTCGTGCTCCACCCGGACACAGGAGTGGGCGTACTTGGTGACCTGCATCGTGACTCCTCGATTATCGAATCGTGACGTCCTGAGCGCAGTCTGCCGGAACCGGCGCGGTGTCGCGTCGCGTCCGACGTATCGCCCCGGGACGGGGCCACGAGGATCGGAGCGGGGATGAGCGTACGGACAGGACGCCGCGGCGGCGTACCGCTGGCGGCGGTGGGACTGGTCGCGGTGCTGGTCGCGGGGGGTTGCGGCGCGGGCGGCGCGGAGCGTGACAGCACCTCCGCCCAGGCGCCGGCCGGCGGCGCGGCGGCCGACCGCGGCCAGGCGGCACCCGGCGAGCCGGCGCGAGCCCGCCCGACCTGCGGGTCGACCAGCGGTCGATCATCTACACCGGAACGATGCAGGTGCAGGTGGACGACGTGGAACGGGCCGCTCGGGAGGCGATCGCCGCGGTGACCGAGGCGGGCGGGTTCGTCGGCGGCGACCAGCGGCGCAGCGAGTCGGCGGACGCGCGCGCCGAGTTGGAGCTGCGGGTGCCGGCGGCGAAGTTCACAGCGGTCGTGGACGAGCTGGCGAAGCTGGGCCGGCAGCAGCGGCGCGAGGTGCACACCCAGGACGTCACCGAGGAGGTGGTCGACCTGGACGCCCGGATCACCAGCCAGCGGGCCCGGGTGGAGAGCGCCCGCAAGCTGCTGGACCGGGCCACCTCGACGGGCGAGCTGGTGAACCTGGAGAACGAGCTGGGCCGGCGGGAGGCCGACCTCGCCTCGTTGGAGGCGAAGAAGCGCCGGCTGGCCGACCTGACCGCGCTGTCCACCATCACGGTGACCTTCGTCGGGAAGGACGCCTCCACCGAGGAGGAGCAGACCGAGATCGGGTTCCTGGTCGGGCTGCGGGGTGGCTGGGAGGTCTTCGTCGCCTCGGTGACCGTGCTGCTCACCGTGCTCGGCGCGCTGCTGCCGTGGTTGGTGGCGTTCGGCGTACCGGTGGCGCTGCTGATCCGGGTGCTGCGCCGCCGACGCCGGCGGACGCCACCGGCCGGGCCGACGCCGCCGCTCGGGCCGCCGGCCGGTCAGCCGGTTGGTCCTACCGCGCCGCTGCCAGTGCCCGCAACGCGGTCTGCACTATGAGGCGTACCCCGACCGGGATGCGCGCTCGTCCGGATCGAACGAGGCCCGGTGCAGGTCCACGTTGGGACCGGACCGGCCGACGCCGAGGCGGGCGAGCGCGCCCGGCACGTGCTCCAGGTACCAGGAGAAGTCCTCGCCGCCCATGCTCTGCGGGGTCTCCGCGATCCCCTCGGGGCCGAGGGCGGCGGCGGTCGCGGCGGTCAGCACGCCGATGGCGCGGGCGTCGTTGCTGACCGGCGGGCGGCCACGGAGGTATTCCAGGTCGACGGTCGCACCGGTGGGCGCCATGACGTCCTGGACCACCTGAGCCACGATCTTCGGGGCCTGCTCCCAGGTGTCGCGGTCCATCACCCGCAGGGTGCCGGCGGCGCAGGCCTCGGACGGGATGACGTTGTAACGGGTGCCGGCCGAGGCGTGGCCGAACACCAGCAGCAGCCCGCTGTTGGCCGGCACCCGGCGGCTGACCAGGGTGGGCACCTCGGTGACCAGCCGGCCGAGCGCGTCGACCAGGTCGACGGTGAGGTGCGGGCGGGCGGTGTGCCCACCCGGCCCGGTGAGCCGGACGGTGACGTTGTCGGCCGCCGCGGTGATCGGGCCGACCCGCAGGCCGACCTTGCCCACCGGCAGGTTCGGGTCGCAGTGCACGGCGAAGATCTGCACCACGTCGTCGAGGCCGCCGGCCTCGATGACCTCCAGCGAACCGCAGGGCAGGATCTCCTCGGCCGGCTGGAAGATCAGCCGGACCCGGCCGTTGAGCTGGCCCAGGTCGGCGAGCTGGGCCAGCAGCATGCCGACGCCGAGCATCACCGAGGTGTGCACGTCGTGCCCGCAGGCGTGGCAGACGCCGTCCACCGTGGACCGGTACGGCACGTCCTTCGCGTCGGTCAGCGGCAGCGCGTCGATGTCGGCGCGGAGCGCGATCACCGGGCCGTCCGGCCGCCCGTCGATGTCGCAGATGACGCCGTTGCCCTTGGGCAGCAGTCGCGGGTGCAGCCCGGCCAGGGAGAGTTCCCGGGCGATCAGTGCGGCCGTCTCGAACTCCTCGCCGGACAGCTCCGGGTAGGAGTGGATGTGACGGCGGGTGGCGATGAGGCCGGGTACCCGGAGGGCGAGCAGATGGTCGAGCTCGAAGGGCAGGGGCTGGGACCCGGATGGCGCCTCCGGCCAGGACGACGCCAGCTGGCCCGCGGTGGGCAGCGTCAACGCACTCGTCACGTCGAATTCTCGATCACTAGAGATGGATGGATCATCGGGGAGAACAGCAGACAGCCTAGACCTCCGACGGTGACGCTGGGCAACATCTTTCCCGTAGCGATCGGACCGCACAGAGTCACGAATGCCCTGGTGAGAGGGGTCGAATATCTGCGGGACAGCAGGTAGATCGCGGTCGAACGCCGTCATCTGCCCCCCACCTCCTACAACGCGTAACCGTTTCGGCGGTCACGAAAACCCAGGCTGCCGTTCCGAATTGTCGCATTAGTCGCGACAATTAACTGCCGCTCTGACCATCAAACGACAACTCTCGGCGGCCGGACGACTCCCGACGGTGACATGACCGGCCGTTCCGCGACCGCACAGGCTGTCCGTCCCGATCACCCGACCGGGTTACCCGCATTCCCGATCCGCACACTCGCGGGCGGCCGGCCTCACTGCCGCAGGCCGGCCGAACGGGCCGGCGCCGTCGCCCGGGAGGTCCGCGCCGCGCCTCCGCTCCGCCGAAGTACGGGGAGAACACCGACTGTAGCGCCGCCCGACGACCGGCGGCGACGCCCGTTTTCGCAGCTCGGAAGCGCGGACGGCGGCCCGCGCCGGTGCCGGGGCGGCCGCCATTGACGAAGGTCAGAACCGGTCGCTCGGCCGGTACGTCCCCCAGACCGCGCGCAGCGTGCCGCAGACCTCGCCCACCGTGGCGCGGGCCCGCAGCGCCTCCTTCATCGGGTAGAGCACGTTCGCGGCGCCCTCGGCGGCCGCGCGCAGCTCCGCGAGCGCCCGCTCGACTGCGTCGTTGTCCCGCTCCGCCCGCAGCTTCGCCAGCCGCTCCGCCTGGGCGGCCTCGATCGTCGGGTCCACCCGCAGCGGCTCGTACGGCTCCTCCTCGTCGATGGCGAAGCGGTTGAGGCCCACCACCACCCGCTCACCGGAGTCGATCTCCTGGGCGATCCGGTACGCCGACTGCTCGATCTCCCGCTTCTGGAAGCCGGCCTCGATGGCGTCCACCGCCGAGCCGTGGTCGGCCACCCGCTCCATCAGCTCGGTCGCGGCCGCCTCGATCTCCGCGGTCATCGCCTCCACCACGTACGACCCGGCGAACGGGTCCACGGTGGCGGTCAGGTCCGTCTCGTACGCCAGCACCTGCTGCGTCCGCAGCGCCAGCCGGGCCGCCTTCTCGGTGGGCAGCGCGATCGCCTCGTCGAAGCTGTTGGTGTGCAGCGACTGGGTGCCGCCGAGCACCGCGCCGAGCCCCTGGATGGCCACCCGGACCAGGTTGACCTCCGGCTGCTGGGCGGTGAGCTGGACGCCCGCGGTCTGCGTGTGGAAGCGCAGCATCATCGACTTCGGGTCCTTCGCGCCGAACTCGTCGCGCATCAGCCGGGCCCAGATCCGCCGGGCGGCGCGGAACTTGGCGACCTCCTCGATCAGGGTGGTCCGGGCGACGAAGAAGAACGACAGCCGGGGCGCGAAGTCGTCCACGGCCAGCCCGGCCGCCAGCGCGGCGCGGACGTACTCCACGCCGTTGGCCAGGGTGAACGCGATCTCCTGCGCGGGCGTCGCGCCGGCCTCCGCCATGTGGTAGCCGGAAATCGAGATGGTGTTCCACTTCGGCACCTCCTTGCGGCAGTACGCGAAGGTGTCGGCGACCAGCCGCAGCGAGGGCTTCGGCGGGAAGATGTACGTCCCCCGGGCGATGTACTCCTTGAGGATGTCGTTCTGGATGGTGCCGTTCAGCGCGCCCCCGGCGACCCCGTTCTCCTGGGCCATGAGCTGGTACAGCAGGAGCAGCACCGAGCCGGGCGCGTTGATGGTCATCGAGGTGGAGACCTTGTCCAGCGGGATGCCGTCGAAGAGCAGCCGCATGTCCTCGATGGAGTCGATGGCCACCCCGACCTTGCCCACCTCGCCGTGCGCGATCGGGTCGTCGGAGTCGTACCCCATCTGGGTGGGCAGGTCGAAGGCGACGGAGAGGCCCATGGTGCCGGCCCGCAACAACTGGTGGTAACGCGCGTTGGACTCGGTGGCGGTGCCGAAGCCGGCGTACTGCCGCATCGTCCACGGGCGGGAGGTGTACATAGTCGGGTAGACCCCGCGGGTGTACGGGAACTCGCCCGGGGCGCCCAGTCGGTCCGCCAGCTCCCCGGGGAGGTCGGCCGTCGTGTAGACGCCCTTGATGGGGAAACCGGACTCGCTTGACCGCCGTTCGCTCATTACCGGATGGTAGGACGCGACCGGACGTCGGTGGGTGAGGGATACCGCACACCACGTCGAAGAGGATCGACGAGAGGTGAGTACCTGACCACATACGGTCGAATAGGTAAACGTCCGCCGCGTCGGGTTTCGCATCGGCCGTCGGAACCAGCAAGATAGGGGGGTTGTGTCCCAGCCCCCCTCGATATCCCCCGGTGGCTTTTCTGTGACTCAGATCCCGACGTGGAGCGGCGGACCAGTCAGTCCTCCCAACGGACGCGCGGCACCCGGCACCACCATCGGTGGCCGCTACTCGCTGCGGTCCCCGGTGGGCAACGGCGGCATGGGCACGGTCTGGCGCGCCACAGACACGCTGCTGCGCCGCGACGTGGCGGTCAAGGAAGTCGTCCTCCCGCCCGGGCTCGCCCCGAGCGACCGCGACGCGATGTACGAGCGGACCCTGCGCGAGGCCCGCGCCGCCGCCGCGATCCAGCACCCCGCCGTGGTCCAGGTGTACGACGTGGTCACCGAGGGTGGCCGCCCGTGGATCGTGATGGAGCTGCTGGACGCCCGCAGCCTCGCCGACATGGTCATCGAGGACGGCCCGGTGGCGCCCCGCGCCGTCGCCAAGATCGGCATCGCCCTGCTCGGCGCGCTGGAGGTGGCGCACGCGATCGGCGTGCTGCACCGCGACGTCAAGCCGGCCAACGTGCTGATCTGCAACGACGGTCGGTGCGTGCTGACCGACTTCGGGGTGGCCCGGATGCCCACCGACGTGCAGCTCACCACGCCCGGCATGGTGCTCGGCTCGCCGCACTTCATCTCGCCGGAACGGGCGATGGGCCAGGAGTTCGGGCCGCCGAGCGACCTCTTCTCGCTGGGCGTCACGCTCTACACCGCGGTGGAGGGGCGTCCGCCGTTCGACAAGGGCGACCCCATCGAGACGATGCACGCCGTGGTCGAGGACCCGCCGGCCACCCCGCAGCGCAGCGGTCCGTTGACCCGGGTGCTGATGGGGCTGCTGGAGAAGGACCCGGCCCGCCGGCTGGACGTGCACACCGCCCGGGCGATGCTGCGCGAGCTGCTCGCCGGCCCGCTGACCAGCACCGCGACCGCGGTCAACTCGGTCACCGACCCGTACGCGGTGGTGCCGGTGCAGCGGCCGTCCGCGCCGCCGCCCCCGGCGCGCCGGAGCCGAAGCCGAGTGGCCAGATCGGCGGCCGGGCGATGATCGGTCCCAGCGAGTCCCTCACCGACCGGCTCGCCGCGCTGCGCCGGGGCGAACGGTCCGGGGCGCGGCCGCCGCGGGCGCGCCGGGCTCGACGAGACCAGCGCCGACGCACTGGCCGGCCCACTGCACACCCCGACCGGAGCGATGGCCACGCCGGGACGGGCGGGCACCGCGTACGGCGCGTCGGAGGCCACCCAGCGGATCGGCCACCAGGCGGCGCCGGAGGCCACCCAGCGGATCGGCACCGGCCACCCGGACGCACCCAGCCGGTGTACGGCCGCGCCGCCGAGGCCACCCAGCCGGTGTACGGCGGCGGCCAGTGGTCGGTGCCGGGCACCGGGCAGCCGTGGGCCGGGCCGGCCAACGGTTCCGGCGGGTCCGCCGCGGGTGGCGCGCTGGGCACGCTGAAGGGCGCCGGCGACAAGGTGGTCGGCACCGTCAAGGGCTGGCCGCGCAAGGTGCAGCTCGCCGCGGCCGGCGGGCTGGCGGTGCTGCTGCTGATCGGCGTGGTCGTGCTGTTCGGCGGCGACGACGAGCCGAACCGGCAGATCGTGACGTCGCTGCCGACCGCGACGGCGCCGGCCGGGCCGGGCGTGGAGATGCAGGAGCACTCGGCCAAGGGCGTCAGCGTCCAGGTGCCGAAGGGCTGGGACCGGAAGACCGGCGGGGTATTCGTCGACTACGTCGACCCACAGGTCAGCGGGCGCAAGGTGCGGATCCTCGCCGAGCAGTGGAGCGGCACCTCGGTCAGCTGGGCGGAGTTCGCCTCGCGGAACCTCCGGGACAAGAGCAAGTCCTGCGCGAAGCCGTACCAGCAGCTCGCGATGTCGGAGCCGACGCTCGCCGGCGGGGCGGCGGCCGAGTTCGAGTACACCTGCGGGGACGGTGCGACCAAGCGGCACGGGGTGTGGCGCGGCGTGGTGAAGGACGGCAAGGTCTACTCGTTCTACCTGACCGCCAACGAGGCCGAATTCGCCGCGAGCCGGCCGATCTTCGACGCGATGGCGCGGTCCTTCCAGCTCACCGGGGCCAACTGAGTCGAGGCCGAGGGCCAGTGGTGATCCGCCGCCGTGCTATCAAGAGGCAATGGCGGCGGAAACCACTGACCTTGACGAACTTCGCGAGCAGGCCCGACGGTGGCTCGACGACGACCCCGACCCGACCAGCCGGGACGAGCTGCGGGGGGTGCTCGACGGGCTGCCGGCCAGCGGGCCGGACCTGGCCGACCGGTTCGCCGGGCCGCTGACCTTCGGCACCGCAGGCCTGCGTGGCCCGCTGCGCGCCGGCCCGAACGGGATGAACCTCGCGGTGGTCACCCAGGCCGCCGCCGGGCTGGTCGGCTGGCTCGCCGCCCAGGGCGGGACGGGTCCGCTGGTGATCGGGTACGACGCCCGGCACGGTTCCCGGGCCTTCGCCGAGCGCACCGCCCAGGTGGCCACCGGGGCGGGACGTCCGGCGCTGCTGCTGCCCCGACCGCTGCCCACGCCGGTGCTCGCGTACGCGGTGCGGCAGCTCGGCGCGGTGGCCGGGGTGATGGTCACCGCGAGCCACAACCCGCCGCAGGACAACGGCTACAAGGTCTACCTGGGCGCCCAGCTCGGCGGGGAGCTCGGGGCGGGCGCGCAGATCGTCCCGCCGGCCGACGCCGGCATCGAGGCGGCGATCCGGGCGGTGGGCCCGCTGGCGCAGGTGGCGCTCGGCCCGGCCGGCGAGGTGCTCGGCGACGACCTTGTCGCGTCGTACGTGGCGCGGGCCGCCGGGGTGATCGACCCGGACGGCCCCCGGGACCTGAAGGTGGCATACACGCCGCTGCACGGGGTGGGCGGGTCGGTGCTGACCGCCGCCTTCGCCCGCGCCGGCTTCCCGGTGCCCGGGGTGGTGCCCGAGCAGGCCGAGCCGGACCCGACCTTCCCGACCGTGAGCTTCCCCAACCCGGAGGAGCCGGGCGCGGTGGACCGGCTGGTCGCGCTGGCCGAGTCGACGGGCGCCGACATCGCCATCGCCAACGACCCGGACGCGGACCGCTGCGCGGTGGTCGTCTGCGGCGAAGTGGGTTCGGCGAGCGAGCGGCGTGAGCTCGCGAGCTCGCCGGCGGGAGCGAGGACCGGCGCAGCTGGCGGATGCTGCGGGGGGACGAGGTGGGCGTGCTGCTCGCCGACCACCTGATGCGCCGGGGCGTGACCGGCCTGTACGCCACCACCATCGTCTCCTCGTCGCTGCTGCGGGCGATGTGCGCGGCCCGCGGCCTGCCGTACGACGAGACGTTGACCGGGTTCAAGTGGATCGTCCGGGCCGGTGGCGGGTCCGCGCCGCTGGTCTTCGGGTACGAGGAGGCGCTCGGCTACTGCGTGGCGCCGGAGCACGTGCGGGACAAGGACGGCATCACCGCCGCGCTGACCGTCGCCGATTTGGCCGCCGGGCTGAAGGCGCAGGGCCGTACGCTCACCGACCGGCTCGACGAGCTGGCCGCCGAGTTCGGCGTCCACCACACCGACCAGCTCTCGGTGCGGGTCGATGACCTGCGGGTGATCGCCCGGACGATGGAACGGATCCGGGCCGACACCCCGACGACCCTGCTCGGTCACCCGGTCATCGAGTCGACGGACCTGCTTCCGGCGGCCGACGTGGTGATCCTGCGGACCGACGCGGCCCGGGTGGTGATCCGCCCCTCCGGCACCGAACCGAAGCTCAAGGCGTACCTGGAGGTGGTGGCGCCGGTCGTGGACGGCAACGTTCCCGCGGCCCGGCAGCGCGCGGTCGCCGCGGTCTCGGCGCTCCGCGCCGAAATCGCCGCCGCCCTCGGCCTCTGACCCGCCCGAAAGAGGTGATCAAGAGGTTTGCGTCCCGGAGAGCGGCTCCGGAGACGCAGACCTCTTGCTCAACAAGGGCGGGGCGCGGGGCCGGGCGGGGTCAGGCGCGCTTGCCGAGGGCGGCGTCGACGGCCTGGCCGAGGGCGGCGACCACCAGGCCGACGGAGGGGCGGACCACCGAGTCGTCCAGGCTGACGTTGCCGGAGAAGCCGGCGCCGCCGGTGATCTCCTCCAGCCGGCGCCGGGCGTCCCGGGCGTCGTCGCCGGTCAACCCCAGCGCCGGCTCCATCCGCAGCACGGCGACCAGGGTGGCCAGCGCGGCGGTCCGCTCGTCGGGGAGTTCGCCGCTGGTCAGCGCCTCGGCCAGCCGGCGGCGGATGTCCGCCTCCACGGAGGCGTCGGCGACCGGGTAGCGGTGCACGTGGATGAAGCCCAGCTCGGTCTCGTCGACGTCGCGCACGACACCCTGGCGGCACAGGTCGCCGAGGATCCGGTCGCGCAGGCCGTGCCGCAGTCGCTGCACCCACGACGACGGGGTGTGCGGGGTGTCGGCGGCGATCCGGGCCAGCACCTCGTCGGCGACCGGCTCGCCGGTGGGCGCCGGGTCGGTCACCGCCAGGGAGCCCTCGGCGTACGCGATCCGGCCGGCCAGGGCCAGCTCGATCAGCACCGCGGCGGCCATCCCGAGGTCCAGGCTGATCCGCGGCATGGTCGCCTTGCCGGTTTCGTCGTCATAGGCGAGGAGCAGCAGCTCTTCGGCGAGCGCAACACCAGTCATGGCCCGAGACGCTAGCGGTTGTCCGCACCCCCCCGCGCGGCAACTCGCCCGGTCGACCCGTCCGGCCCGCCGGGTCACCGGCGGGCCGACCGGTGGCGTCAGAAGCGGGGCATGCCGCCGAACTGGCGGTCGCCGGCGTCGCCGAGGCCCGGGACGATGAACATCCGGTCGTTCAGGCCCTCGTCGATCGAGGCGGTGACCAGGCGCAGCGGCAGGCCGGACTGCTCCAGCCGGGCGATGCCGACCGGCGCGGCCAGTACGCAGAGCACGGTGATGTCGGTGCAGCCGCGGTCGGCCAGCAGCCGGCAGCCGTGCTCCAGCGAACCGCCGGTGGCCAGCATCGGGTCGAGCACCAGCACCGGCAGGCCGGTCAGGTCGCGGGGCAGCGACTCCATGTACGCGCGCGGCTCGTACGTCCGCTCGTCGCGGGCCAGCCCGACGAAGCCCATCGAGGACTCCGGCAGCAGGGCGAGTGCGGCGTCGGCCATGCCGAGACCGGCCCGCAGCACCGGCACCAGCAGCGGCGGGTTGGCCAGCCGGGTCCCCTCGGCGCCGGTGACCGGGGTCTGGATCTGGTACTTCTCGACCGGGAAGGAGCGCGCGGCCTCGTACACCAGCATGGTGGTGAGTTCGTGCAGCGCGGCCCGGAACGACGACGAGTCGGTCCGGGCGTCCCGCATGGCGGTCAGCCGCGACTGGGCGAGCGGGTGGTCAATGACGTGTACGTCCACGATCGCTCAACCTACCGGTCCGCCGGTGCCGGCACTGCGGGTGCGGGGGTGACCAGCGACGCCGCTCACGTATGGCGCCCCCGACCAGGCGACCGTGACCAAGATCACTCACCCCGCGGATGCGTAGTATTCGAGACATGACGGCGACAGCGACGTCGGCCCGGTCGGACCTCTCCGAGCTGGGACGATCCGAGACCGCTCTGCGGACCTTCCTGCACGGCCTGCCCGGCGTGGACCAGGTCGGCGCGGAGCAGCGGGCGGCACAGCTCGGCACCCGCTCCATCAAGACCACCGCCAAGGCCCAGGCCATCGACCTGGCGATCCGGATGGTCGACCTGACCACCCTCGAGGGCGCGGACACCCCCGGCAAGGTGCGGGCGCTCGCCGCCAAGGCGGTGCGCCCCGACCCGGCGGACCCGAGCTGTCCGCACGTCGGCGCGGTCTGCGTCTACCCCTCGATGGTCCCGTACGTGGCCGAGGTGCTGCGCGGCACCGGCGTGCACCTGGCCAGCGTGGCGACCGCGTTCCCGTCCGGCCAGGCGCCGCTGGAGATCAAGCTGGCGGACGTCCGGGCGGCCGTCGAGGCCGGCGCCGACGAGATCGACATGGTGATCAACCGGAGCGCGTTCCTGGCCGGGCGCTACAAGGAGGTCTACGACGAGATCGTGGCCACCAAGTCCGCCTGCGGGGACGCCCACCTCAAGGTGATCCTGGAGACCGGCGAGCTGGCCACGTACGACAACGTGCGGCGGGCCTCCTGGCTGGCCATGCTGGCCGGCGGCGACTTCATCAAGACCTCCACCGGCAAGGTCCCGGTCGCGGCGACGCTGCCGGTGAGCCTGGTGATGCTGGAGGCGGTCCGCGACTTCCGCGCCGCCACCGGCCGGCAGGTCGGCGTGAAGCCGGCCGGCGGCATCAAGACCACCAAGGACGCGATCAAGTACCTGGTCATGGTCAACGAGACCGTCGGCGCGGACTGGCTGGACCCGGACTGGTTCCGGTTCGGCGCGTCCAGCCTGCTGAACGACCTGCTCATGCAGCGCACCAAGCTGACGACCGGCGTCTACTCCGGTCCCGACTACTTCACCCTGGACTGAGAGTGATGTTCGAATACGCGCCCGCCCCCGAGTCCCGCTCGGTGGTGGATATCAAGCCCTCGTACGGGCTGTTCATCGACGGGAAGTTCGTCGACCCGACCGACGGCGGCAGCTTCAAGTCGATCAACCCGGCCTCAGAGGAGGTCCTCGCCGAGGTCGCCGAGGCCGGCGGGCAGGACGTGGACCGCGCGGTCCGCGCCGCCCGGACGGCGTACGACAAGGTCTGGGGTCCGATGCCGGGCCGCGACCGGGCGAAGTACCTGTACCGGATCGCCCGGATCATTCAGGAGCGCTCCCGCGAGCTGGCCGTGCTGGAGTCGCTGGACAACGGCAAGCCGATCAAGGAGTCCCGCGACGTCGACGTGCCGCTGGTCGGCGCGCACTTCTTCTACTACGCCGGCTGGGCCGACAAGCTGGAGCACGCCGGCTTCGGCGCGAACCCGCGGCCGCTCGGCGTGGCCGCCCAGGTCATCCCGTGGAACTTCCCGCTGCTGATGCTGGCCTGGAAGATCGCCCCGGCGCTGGCCGCCGGCAACACGGTGGTGCTGAAGCCGGCCGAGACCACGCCGCTGACCGCGCTGCTCTTCGCCGAGATCTGCCAGCAGGCCGACCTGCCGGCCGGCGTGGTCAACATCGTCACCGGCGCCGGCGACACCGGCCGGGCGCTGGTCGAGCACCCGGGCGTGGACAAGGTGGCCTTCACCGGCTCCACCGAGGTCGGCCGGGCCATCGCCCGCTCCGTCGCCGGCACCCGCAAGAAGCTCACCCTGGAACTGGGCGGCAAGGCGGCCAACATCGTCTTCGACGACGCCCCGATCGACCAGGCGGTCGAGGGGATCGTCAACGGCATCTTCTTCAACCAGGGGCACGTCTGCTGCGCGGGCTCCCGGCTGCTGATCCAGGAGAACGTGGCCGACCGGGTGCTGGAGTCGCTCAAGCGGCGGATGGCCCAGCTCCGGGTCGGCGACCCGCTGGACAAGAACACCGACATCGGCGCGATCAACTCGGCCGCCCAGCTGGCGCGGATCAAGGAGCTCTCCGACGCCGGCTCCGCCGAGGGCGCCGAGCGCTGGTCGCCGCCGTGCGAGCTGCCCGACCGGGGCTTCTGGTTCGCGCCGACCATCTTCACCGGGGTCACCCAGGCGCACCGGATCGCCCGCGAGGAGATCTTCGGCCCGGTGCTGTCGGTGCTCACCTTCCGCACCCCGGCCGAGGCCGTCGAGAAGGCCAACAACACGCCGTACGGGCTGTCGGCCGGCATCTGGACCGACAAGGGCTCCCGGATCCTCTGGACGGCCGACCGGCTCCGCGCCGGCGTCGTCTGGGCCAACACGTTCAACAAGTTCGACCCCACCTCGCCGTTCGGCGGCTACAAGGAGTCGGGCTACGGTCGCGAGGGCGGCCGGCACGGGCTGGAGGGCTACCTCAATGTCTGAGCGGGTCGCGGTACGCAAGACGTACAAGCTCTTCATCGGCGGGAAGTTCCCCCGCAGCGAGTCGGGACGGTCGTACATCGTGCAGGACGCCAACGTCGCCCTCTCCTCCCGCAAGGACGCGCGGGACGCCGTGGTCGCCGCCCGCGCCGCCGTGAAGGGCTGGGCCGGGGCGACCGCGTACAACCGGGGTCAGATCCTCTACCGGGTCGCCGAGATGCTGGAGGGCCGCCGCGAGCAGTTCGTCGCCCTCGGCGTGCCGGCCGACGAGGTCGACGCGGCGATCGACCGCTGGGTCTGGTACGCCGGCTGGTCCGACAAGCTCGCCCAGGTGTACGGCGGCGCGAACCCGGTCGCCGGGCCGTACTTCAACCTGTCGGCGCCCGAGCCGACCGGCGTGGTGGCCGTGGTGGCCCCCGAGGCGCCGGCGCTGCTCGGCCTGGTCAGCGTGATCGCCCCGGCCATCGTCACCGGCAACACCGTGGTGGTGGCGGCCTCGCCGGCGCAGCCGCTCGCGGCGGTGACCCTGGCCGAGGTGCTGGCCACCTCCGACCTGCCCGGCGGCGTGGTCAACATCCTCACCGGCCGCCTGTCGGAGACCGTGCCGACGCTGGCCGGGCACATGGACGTCAACGCCATCGACCTGACCGGGGTGGCCGACGCCGAACTCGCGGCCGACCTGGAGGTCAAGGCGGCGCAGAACCTCAAGCGGGTGCTCCGGCCGGCCCCGGTCGACCACGACTGGTTCGCCGACCCGGGGATCGCCCGGATGACCACGCTGCTGGAGACGAAGACGGTCTGGCACCCGAAGGGGGTGTGATGGTCGGTCCCGGCCGGGGTTTCGGGGGGAGGCCGCCCGCTCCGGGCGGTCAGGCTTGATCCCTCCGCGGGCGGGCTCCCCCCGAAACCCTCGCTGTGCCGGGTCCGCCCGGTTGTTCGATCTTGCTGGCCGGTGCCCGACGTCGGGTCACCGGCCAGCGGTGCCTCGGGCCACAGCCCTTCCCGCACGCTCTACTACGGGGGGTAGGATTGCGGCGTGACTCGGTTGGGCGATCTTGAGCGTGCGGTGATGGACGTGTTGTGGGACTCGGTGCCCGGCACGTCCGACGGGGTGACCGTGCGGGAGGTCGCGGATGCGCTGGACGGGCGTGAGCTGGCGTACACGACGGTGATGACGGTGCTCGACCGGCTCGCCGGCAAGGGCATGGTGCAGCGCGAGCGGGAGGGGCGGGCCTGGCGCTACCGGGCCGCCGCCAGCCGCGAGGCGCACATCGCCCAGCTCATGCTCGACGCGCTGGACCTCGGCGGCAGCCGGGACGCCGCGCTGGTGCGCTTCGCCCGCTCGGTCACCGGCACCGAGGCCGAGGTGCTCCGCGCGGCGCTGGGCGCCGAGGCCGGGCTGACCGACCGGGTCGAGGACCCGCGGGCCGGCCGGGCGAGGGCCGCCGACGAGGCGACGGACCGGTAGGGCGGCCGCCGTGGCGTACGCCCTGCACTTCGCCGCGACCATCCTGGCCTGCTGGCTGACCGCGCAGGTCCTCGCCGCGGCGACCTGGACATGGCGTGCCCCCCGGGTGGCGATCCTCTGCTGGCAGTCGGTCGGGCTGGCGCTCGGGCTTTCCGCGATGGGCCTGCCGATGGCGGTCGGCCTGGCCGCGTACGGCCGGCCGACCGGCAGCGCGCTGGTCGCCCTCGCCACCGACCTCTCCCACGGCACCCTGCCCGCCGGGCTGGGCGCGGCCCACCTGGGCCTGGTCGGGGTGGGCTTCGGCATCGGCGCGGTGCTGCTCACCACGACCGTCCGCAGCGTCCACGGCGCGGTACGCGCGCAGCGTCGGCACCGGGACCTGCTCACCCTGGTCGCCCGGCGGGACCCCACGGTGCCGGGCGCGCTGGTGCTCGACCACCCGAGCGCCGCCGCGTACTGCCTCCCCGGGGTGAAGCCGCGGGTGGTGGTCAGCGCCGGGACGCTGAGCCTGCTGGACCGGGCCGAGCTCGAGGCGGTGCTGACCCACGAGCGGGCGCACGCGCAGGAGCGGCACGACCTGGTGCTGCTGCCGTTCACCGCGCTCTGCCGGGCGCTGCCCTGGTTCCGCTGGGTGCGCGACGCGCACGAGCGGGTGGCCCTGCTGGTCGAGATGCGCGCCGACGACAAGGCCCGCGAGCTGCACGCCGAGGAGCCCCTAGCCGGGGCGCTGCGCCGGTTCGCCGCGGCCGGTCACCGGGTCACCCCGGCCGGCGCGCTCGGCATGGGCGACCGCGACCTCGACGTACGGGTGCAGCGGCTGCTGGTCGCGGACCGCCCGCCCCGGCTGCTCGGCGCGGCCGCGCTGGCCGTGGCGACGGCCCTGGTCGCCCTGCCGATCTCCCTCTTCCTGAGCTGACCCGGCCCGGCGGACCACCGCCGGCCCGCACGCCCCCCCTGCACGGCACTACTACGGACTGTCGTACATTCTGGTACTACATGTCGTAGTAGTGATAGGTAGATAATCTACGTGTAGGCTCCCTACGACAAGCGAGCCAACTCGGGGGAGATCGAGAATGGACACCCTGCTCCTCGCGCGCCTGCAGTTCGCCACCACCACCTCGATCCACTTCCTCTTCGTGGTGGTCACGCTGGGCCTGGTCACCCTGCTGGTCGGGCTCCAGACCGCCGGCTACCTCACCGGCAACCCGATCTACGAGCGACTGACCCGCTTCTGGGGCCAGCTTTACGTGATCAACTACGTGCTCGGCATCGCCACCGGCATCGTGATGGAGTTCCAGTTCGGGCTGAACTGGAGCGGGCTGTCCCGCTACGTCGGCAACGTCTTCGGCGCGCCGCTCGCCATCGAGACCCTGGTGGCGTTCTTCCTGGAGTCCACCTTCCTCGGCATGTGGATCTTCGGCTGGCACCGGCTGCGCCGGGGCGTCCACCTGGCGCTGCTGTGGGGGGTGGCGCTGACCGCGTACGCCTCGGCGTTCTGGATCATGGTGGCCAACTCCTGGCTCCAGCACCCCGTCGGGTACGAGGTCCGCGACGGGATCGCCCACCTGACCGACTTCGGGGCGCTGCTCACCAACCCCACCCTCGGCTTCGCCTTCGGCCACGTGGTCTCGGCCGGGCTGGTCACCGGCGGCGTGCTGATGGCCGCCGTCAGCGCCTGGCACCTGATCCGGCGTACACCGGACTTCGCCCTGTTCCGCACGTCGCTGCGGCTCGGCGTGCTCACCACGGCGATCTCCGTGGTCTTCCTGATCGGCTTCGGCTTCGCCCAGTTCGGCCCGGTCGGGCGGGTGCAGCCGACGAAGTTCGGCGGCGGCCCGGAGCGGGACGCGCTGGTCACCGAGTGGACGGCACGGTTCGGCCCGGGCGACTACACCCCGCCGGCGCTCTCCAGCGTCGGGCTCGGCTTCATGATCCTGATCGGCTTCACGCTCTTCCTCGGCACGCTGCTGGTGCCCCTGCTCTTCCGGGACTGGATCATCCGGCTGCGCTTCCCGCTCTGGCTGATCCTGCTCGCCCTGCCGCTCCCGTTCGTCGCGGTGCTCCTCGGCTGGATCGCCCGGGAGGTGGGCCGCCAACCCTGGGTCGCGTACGGCCTGCTGCCGACCGGCCAGGCGGTCTCCCCGGTCGGCGCCGGAACGATGCTCACCTCGCTGATCGGCTTCAGCCTGCTGCTCGGCACCCTGGCCCTCACCAACTGGGTGCTGCTCGCCCGGCACGCCGCCCGCGGCGCCGCCGACCCCGCCCTCGGTCGCCCGCCCGCGCCCGACGCCGACACCCGCCCCGAACCCGTGTTCGCCTGAGGGAGCCCGCCGTGGAACTCGCCTGGTACGCCCTGCTCGGCCTCTTCTTCGCCACCTACCTCGTCCTCGGCGGCTACGACTACGGCGTCGGGCTGCTGCTCGCCCGGCGCACCGCCCCGGCCACCCGGCGGGCCGCGCTCAACGCGGTCGGCCCGTTCTTCCTCGGCAACGAGGTCTGGCTGGTCGCCGCCGTCGGCATCCTCTTCGGCGCCTTCCCCACCCTGGAGGGCGAGCTGCTCTCCGGGCTCTACCCGGCCGTGCTCGGCGCGCTGGCCGGGGTGGTCCTGGTGACCGCCGGGGTGCAGCTGCGCAGCAGACCGGCCGGCGAGCGGGCCCGCGCCGGCTGGGACCGGGTGGTCGTCACCGGCAGCGCGCTCGCCGCGCTGGGCTGGGGCGCGCTGCTCGCCGGGCTGCTGCAGGGCGTACCGCTGCGGGCCGACGGCCACGTCGCCGGCATGACGCACGTCTTCACCCCGTTCGTGGCCGCCGCCGCGCTGGCCATGCTGACCCTGGTCGCGGCGCAGGGTGCGACGTTCCTCACGCTCCGGCTGCCGGCCACCGAGGTCGCGCCGGTCGCCCGGCTGGCCCGCCGGCTGATCCCGGTGGCGTTCGCCACGGTCGGCGCAGCCACCGTCCTCGGCCTGCTCTCCGACCGGGTACGCGCCGCGGTGGTGCAGCCGGCGGCGGCCGTACTGCTGCCGTTGGCGCTGGTGGCGGCGCTGCTGGCGGCCCGGACGGCGCTCCGCTGGCGGCGGCCCGGGCTGGCCTTCGCCGCCACCAGCGCGGCGCTGGCGCTGCCGGTGCTGCTCGTCGGGGCGGCGCTCTGGCCCTGGGCGCTGGTCTCCACGGTCGAGCCGGGGGCCGGGCTGACCGTGGCCGACGCCGCGGCGAGCGGCCCCACCCTGCGGCTGCTGGGCTGGCTCACGCTGCCGCTCCTGCCGGCCCTACTAGGCTTTCAGGCGATGAGTTGGTGGGTGTTCCGGGGACGGACCGACGGCAGGGCACCGGTGTACTGGTGAACCGCCGCCCGTTCGACCCGCGTCTGCTGCGCAGGGTCCCCGCGGCCCGGCGCGACCTCGCCGTGCTCGCGGTCCTCGGCGGGCTCACCGCGCTGCTGGTGGTCGCGCAGGCCACCGCGCTGGCCACGTTGCTGGCGACGGCGGTCGACGGGCGGCTACACCGGCCGGCGCTGGCCGGCTTCGCGGCGGCGGTCGCCGCCCGGGCGCTGGTCAACTGGGCCCAGGGCACGGTGGCGGCGCGGGCGGCGGCGACGGTGAAGGCGGCGCTGCGGGCGGACCTGCTCCGTGCCGTCGGCCGGCACGGCCCGGGCTGGGTCGCCGGGCAGCGGGCCGGGCAACTGGCCACCCTCGCCGGGCGCGGCCTCGACGCGCTGGACGCCTACTTCACCGGCTACCTCCCCCAGCTCGTGCTCAGCGTCACCGTGCCGCTCGCCGTGCTGGCCCGGATCGTCGTCGCCGACTGGAGCTCGGCACTGATCATCGCATTGACCATCCCGCTCATCCCGGTCTTCGGGGCGCTGCTCGGCTGGCAGGCGCAGGCCGCCACCGAGCGGCAGTGGCGGCGGCTCTCCCGCCTCGGCGGGCACTTCCTCGACATGGTCGCCGGGCTGCCCACACTGCGCGCGTTCGGCCGGGCCGGGGCCCAGGTCGACGTGGTCCGTCGGATGGCCGACGGGCACCGGCAGGCCACCGTGCGGACGCTGCGGATCGCCTTCCTCTCCGCGCTCGTGCTGGAGCTGGTCGCCACCCTCTCGGTGGCGCTGGTCGCCGTGCCGGTGGGCATCCGGCTGCTCGGCGGCGGGATCACCCTCTCCACCGCGCTGCTGGTGCTGCTGCTCACCCCGGAGGCGTACCTGCCGCTGCGGACGGCGGGCAGCCGGTTCCACGCCAGCATGGAGGGACTCACCGCGCTGGACGAGGCGCTGACCGTCTCCGCCGCACCGGCCGCCGCCGCACCGGCCGCCGCACCGGCCCGGACGCCCGCCGGAGCCGGCGAGATCCGCTTCGAGGGCGTGACCGTCGAGTACGAGCGGACCACCGCGCTGCGGGACGTCACGCTGACCGTCCGCCCCGGTGACCGGATCGCGGTCATCGGCCCGAGCGGCGCCGGCAAGAGCACCCTGCTCGGCCTGCTGCTCGGCTTCGTCACCCCGACCGCCGGCCGGGTGACGGTCGACGGGGTCGACCTCGCCCGCACCGACCTCGACGCCTGGCGCCGCCAGGTGGCCTGGGTGCCGCAGCGGGCACACCTCTTCGCCGCCTCGCTGGCCGACAACATCCGCCTCGGCGCCCCGGACACCACCGACGCCGCGCTCGGCCGGGCGGTCACCGACGCCGCGCTGGACGACGTGGTCGCCGCCCTGCCCGACGGGCTGTCGACCGAGCTCGGCGAGCGCGGGCACGGCCTCTCCAGCGGCCAGCGGCAGCGGGTGGCGCTGGCCCGGGCGTTCCTCCGGGATGCCCCGGTGGTGCTCCTCGACGAGCCGACCGCCCGGCTCGACTCCGCCAGCGAGGCCGTGGTGCTGGCCGCCACCCGGCGGCTGGTCGCCGGTCGTACGGCGCTGCTGGTCGCGCACCGGCCCGCGCTGCTGGCGGACGCCGACCGGATCATCCGCGTCGAGGACGGCCGGGTCACCGAGCTGACCCCGGCACCGGCCGGGAAGGCGAGCTGATGAGCCCCGGACCGATCGTCCCCGACCGCCCTGACCAGCCGGGACGGGCCGTGCCCGGTGGCGTCTCGGCCGACGGCGCCACGCCGGCC
>NZ_JAEVHJ010000111.1:0-20034 GCF_016802855.1 Micromonospora sp. ATA51
CGACCTGCCGCCCTGGCCGCCGCCGCCGGTCGGCCGCGACGGCAGCCGGGCCCGGGCCGCGGCCCGTCGGCCGGGTCTGCGGTGGACCGGCTCTTCGCCGAACTCGCGGCCTGCGGCACGCTGGCCTTCGCCCACCGGGTACGCCTGCTCGTCGCGCACCGGGTCGTCGATCCGGCCGGTCGGGCCGCCGCCGAGGCGGCCGTCGCCGCGGTCGACGAGGACCGGGCCGAGCTGCGACTGTCGGTGAAGGAACGGGACGACTTCTTCACCACGTTCTTCGTCAGCACCTGGTCGCCGTACGTGGCGAAGGCGGCGGCCCGGATCGGGCTGGGCCCAACCGCGGTCACCATGATCTCGGTGGCCTTCGCGGTGGCGGCGGCGGTGCTCTTCGGGGTCGGCGGACGCCCCGCGCTGGTCGCCGGGGCGGTCCTGCTCTACCTGGGTTTCGTGCTGGACTGCGTGGACGGCCAGCTGGCCCGTTACACCCGGCACTTCAGCGCCTGGGGCGGCTGGCTGGACACCATGGCCGACCGGGCCAAGGAGTACCTGGTCTACGCCGGTCTCGGCTACGGCGCCACGCACGCCGGTTTCCGCTACGGCTGGGCCCTCGCCATCGCCGCGATGACCCTGCAGACCGTCCGGCACATGACCGACACCTGGTACGGCGTGCTGCACGACGAGGCCGCCCGCCGGCCCCGCCCGGCGACCGGGGACGCCGGCGGCATCGGCGGGAAGCTGAACGCCGCCTCGACGAAGGTGCAGGCGGACACCGGCTCGGTGTCGTACTGGCTGAAGCGGACGGTGGTCTTCCCGATCGGCGAGCGGTGGGCGCTGATCGCGCTGACCGCCGCGCTGTTCGGTCCGCTGGTGGCGCTCTGCGTGGTGCTGGTCTGGGGGACGTTGGCGTTCGCGTACACCGGGGCGTTGCGGACGCTGCGCGCCCGTTGGATGCGGGTGCCCGTGCTGACCACGGTCGACGCCACCCTGCACCGCGACGACGGGCCGCTGGCCCGGACGCTGCCGGTGTCGCGCGGGCCGCTGGCGCTGGCGGTGTTCGGCGCGCTGGGTGCGGCGGTGCTGCTGGTCGCCGCGCTGCGTACGGTGCACGCCGACGGCCGGCTGCCGGGCTGGGCCGTGCCGGTGGGCCTGCTGGTGCTGCTGGCCGGCGGGTTCGGGGCGCGCGCGGCGCACGCCGGGCCGCTGGACTGGCTGGTGCCGGCCGCGCTGCGGGCCGGGGAGTACCTCTTCGCGATCGCCGTCGGGGTGGCCGGCCGCGCGCCGGCCTGGCTGATCTTCGGGTACGTCTTCGTGCTCACCCTGCACCACTACGACCTGACCGCCCGGCTGGAGAAGCGGCAGGCGGCCCCGCCGCTGCACGCCGCCACGCTGGGCTGGGATGGTCGCTCGGTGGTGCTGGCGGTCGCGTCAATCGCCGGAATTGCGAGTATCGCTCTGGCTACACTCGGTACGTACCTTCTCGTGGTTTTCGTCGCGAGTGTGGTCCTCGCCTGGGTGGTCCTGCCGGCCCGCGCCCGACGGACGCCGGTGCCGGTGGGCGGAGGTGACCGCTCGCCGGGCTGACGGAGGGCCAGGCCGGGATGACTCTGATCAGCTTCGTCGTACCGGCCTTCGCGGTGCAGGGCTACCTGCGGGAATGCCTCGACTCGATCCTCGACCAGCCGCACGTCGACCTGGAGCTGATCGGGGTCGACGACGCGTCCCCGGACGGCAGCGGCGAGATCCTGGCCGAGTACGCGGCCCGCGACCCCCGGGTCCACGCGGTCCGCCTCAGCGAGAACGTCGGCCTCGGTCCGGCCCGCAACATCGGGCTGGACCGGGCCGTCGGCGAGTACGTCTGGTTCGTCGACGGCGACGACTGGCTGGTCCCCGGCTGCCTGCCGCACGTCGCCGACCGGCTCGTCGCCACCCGCCCCGACGTGCTGATCGTCGACCACGTCCGGATGCACTGGAACAACGTCGGCACCCGCAGCGCGATGCGCGACGTCTTCCCGGAACCGCCCGGCGAGGTGACGTTCCCGCTGCGGGGCGGCCGGAGACCATGGGGCTGCTGCACACCGCCTGGAACCGGCCGGCCGCCGGCAGTTCCTCGTCGACCGGGAGCTGCGCTTCGCCCCGGGCTGGTACGAGGACGTCTCGTTCAGCTACCCCGCGCTGATGGCCGCCGAGCGGATCGGGGTGCTGGACCGCGTCTGCCTCAACTACCGGCAGCGGCGGACCGGGGCGATCACCCGCACCCGGGGCGACCGGCACTTCGACGTGTTCGCCCAGTGGCACCGGGTGTTCCGGCTGATGGACCGGTGGGGGCCGGCGGTCGCGGAGCTGCGGCCCGCGGTCTTCGAGCGGATGATCTGGCACTACCTGACGGTGCTCGGCAACGGCGACCGGATCGCCCCGGAGCTGCGCCCGGCGTTCTTCGCCCAGATCCACGCCGACTTCAACCGGTTCCGGCCGCCCGGCGGCTACCCGGTCCCGTCCGGGGTGGAGGGACTGAAGCACCGGCTGGTGGCGGCCGGCCGATGGCGTACCTTCAGCGCGCTGCGCGGCGCCAACCAGGCCGGGGACGCCGCGCGGCGCTCGGTGCGGCGGGTCCGCCGCCGGGTGCTGCCGGTGGCCCGGCGGACCGCGCGGGTGACCCGGGAGAGGACGCTGCGCGAGTACTACCGGGCCGAGCTGCGCCGGCCGCTCGACCCGACGCTCGCCGTCTACGCCGCCTACTGGTACCGGGGATACGCCTGCAACCCGGCCGCCGTGTACGCCGCCGCCCGCCGGCTCGCCCCGCACATCCGGGGGGTGTGGATCGTGCGGCGGGACCGGGTCGACACGCTCCCGCCCGGGGTGGAGTACGTGGTCGCCGGCACCCCGGCCTACTACCGGGCCCTGGCCCGGGCCCGCTGGCTGGTCAACAACGTCAACTTCCCGGACTTCGTCCGCAAACGCCCCGGCTCGGTGCACCTGCAGACCCACCACGGCACCCCGGTGAAGGTGATGGGGCTGGACCAGCAGCGGTACCCGGTCGGCGCGATGGGGATGGACTTCGCGAAGCTGCTGCACCGGGTGGACCGCTGGGACTACAGCGTCACCTCGAACAGCTTCTCCACCCAGATGTGGGAGCGGGCGTACCCGGCCGCGTACACCACGCTGGAGGTCGGCTACCCGCGCAACGACCGGCTGGCGTTGGCCACCCCGGACGAGATCCGCAAGGTCCGGGCGGAGTTGGGCATCGGGCCGGACGAGCGGGCCGTGCTCTACGCGCCGACCCACCGGGAGCACCTGCCCGGCTGGCGGCCGCCGTTCGACCCGGACCGGCTGCTCGACGTGCTGGGGCCGAGCGGCCGGCTGCTGATGCGCAGCCACTACTTCCACGACCGGGACCGGCGGCCCCGGGGACCGGCGGCCGGCGGGCTGCTCGACGTCAGCTCCCACGACCGGGTGGAGGACCTCTACCTCGCCGCCGACGTGCTGGTCACCGACTACTCGTCGGCGATGTTCGACTACGCCGTCCTGGACCGGCCGATCGTCGTCTACGCGCCGGACTGGGAGGCGTACCGGGTGGCCCGGGGCGTCTACTTCGACCTGCTGGCGGAGCCGCCGGGCGCGGTGGCCGTGGACTTCCCCCAACTGCTCGAACTGTTCGGCTCCGACGCCGTCCGGTCGGCGGCCGCCGACCAGGCCCGGCAACGGTTCCGGGCCCGGTTCTGCACGCTGGACGACGGGCACGCCGCCGAGCGGGTGGTCCGCCGGGTCTTCCTCGACGAGCCGGTCTGAGCGGCCGGGTCGACCTCCGTTCGGCGGCCGGGAGCGATTCGGCGGGGTCGATGGGACGTAATAGGTCTGTCACGGGAGGAACATGGCACGTTTACCCGATGTGCTGATCCGATGATCCTGGTCACAGTCATTCCCGGGTTCAGCCGACGAGCTGGGGGAGGAGACGGTGACCACCGTCGCGCTCAAGGATGTCACCAAGGTGTTCCAGGACGGGACAGTCGCGGTCGACACCATCAATCTGGACGTCAACGACGGCGAGTTCATGGTGTTGCTCGGTCCGTCGGGCTGCGGCAAGTCCACCGTGCTGCGCATGGTGGCCGGCCTCGAGGATCCGACCACCGGCGCGGTCATGCTCGACGGCGAACTGGCCAACGACCTGCCACCCCGGGAGCGGAAGATCGCCATGGTCTTCCAGGACTTCGCGCTCTACCCGCACATGACGGTGGGCGACAACATCGCGTTTCCGCTGCGGCTGGCCGGGGTGGAGCCGACGCCGCGCGGCGACCGGGTCACGGACGTGGCCAGCGCGCTGGGCATCGGCGACGTGCTCGGCCGCAAGCCGAGCCAGCTCTCCGGCGGCCAGCGGCAGCGGGTGGCGATGGGGCGGGCGATAGTACGCCGTCCGGGGCTGTTCCTGATGGACGAGCCGCTGTCCAACCTGGACAGCGGGCTCCGCGCGGAGCTGCGGGCGGAGATCTCCGGTCTCACCCGGGAGTTGGGCGTCACCACCATCTACGTCACCCACGACCAGGCCGAGGCGCTCACCATGGCCGACCGGGTCGCCATCATGCGCAAGGGCGTGCTCCAGGACGTGGGCACCCCCACCCAGGTGTACGGCCGCCCGGCCACCCTCTACGTCGCCGCGTTCCTGGGCAGCCCGCGGATGAACCTGCTGGAGGCCTCGGTCTACGTCCACCTCGACCGGTACGTGACGCTCAACCTCGGCGAGCAGGCGCTCTACCTGCCCTGGGACGACATCCGCAGCCGGGCGGTGGCGCACTACCACGGCGAGCGGATCATCGTGGGGATGCGGGCCGAGGCGCTCACTCCGGTCGCCCCGGACACCCCGGGCGACGTGCTCCAGGGGCGGATCCGCTACCTGGAGCACCACGGGCACGAGTCGCTGGCCTTCCTCGACATCGGCGCCACCGCGATCATGGTGGACGAGATGGGTGGCCCGGTGGAGTCCGGCGAGAACGGCCAGCGTGGCCTGCGCCGGTTCGGCCAGGTCATGCAGCGGCTGACCGGCCGGGTCGGCGAGGCGCCGGACGCCGTGCCGACCGGCGGGGGCAACCGGACCAGCGTGCTCAACGACCCGGGCCGGCACCACCGCCGCCCGGCCGAGCTGGCGGTCCGGCTCGCCCCGTACCCGGCCGTGTCGGCGGGTCACCCGCTGGCCGTGCAGGTGCGGATGGACGCGCTGCACTTCTTCGACGAGCGCGGCGACCGGATCGACGTGGGCTGGCGGTGACCGCCGACCGCGGCCGGGCTGGTCTTGCCGGATAAGTTACCGACGAGTAGCGTCTGGGCATGTCCATCGACTCTCGCCAGGTGGCCGCCGGTCTGCTGGAGGCCGTGCCGTTCGCCCGCACGCTCGGAATCGAATTCGTCGAGGTCGCGCCCGAGGCGGAGGGCGGGGTGCGGGCCGTCGTCCGGCTCCCCGACTCGCCGGCCACCCACAACCACGTCGGTGGCCCGCACGCCGGGGCGATGTTCACCCTCGGGGAGACCGCCTCGGGCGCGGTGGTGCTCGCCGCGTTCGCACCGGTGCTCGACCGGGCGGTGCCGCTGGCCGTCCGGGCGGACATCGGGTACCGGAAGGTGGCCATGGGCCCGGTGCTCGCCACCGCCCGGCTCGGTCGCCCGCCGGCCGAGGTGATCGCCGAGCTGGACACCGGCACGCGGCCCGAGTTCCCCGTCGAGGTCGAGATCGGCACCGAGGACGGCACCGTCACCTCCGTGCTGACCGTGGTCTGGACGCTGCGCCCGAACCGCTGACCGGCGGGACGAATCGGGTTTGCCCGGCCCGTCCGATGGATAGATTCGAAGCGTGCTGGGCCTACCCGCTCATGTGACCGCCTGTCTCTTCGATCTGGACGGTGTGCTGACGCAGACCGCCAAGGTGCACAACGCCGCCTGGACCGAGACCTTCAACGCGTTCCTGCGGGCCCGCGCCGAGGCGACCGGCGAGCCGTACCGCCCGTTCGACCCCGGACCGGACTACAACCGGTACGTGGACGGCAAGCCGCGCGCCGACGGCGTGCGCTCCTTTCTGGCCTCCCGCGGGATCACCCTCCCGGAGCGCGCCGGACGACCCGCCGGAGGCGGACACGGTGCACGGGGTGGGCAACCGCAAGAACGTCGTCCTGCTCAAGCGGATCCACACCGACGGCGTGGAGGTCTATCCCGGCTCGGTGGCCTACCTGGAGGCGGCGGCCGCCGCCGGGCTGCGCCGCGCCGTGGTCTCGGCGAGCGCCAACTGCCGGGAGGTGGTCGGCGCGGCCGGGCTGGACCGGCTGCTGGAGGCCCGGGTCGACGGGGTGTTCGCCCGGGAGCGAGGGTTGCGCGGCAAGCCCCACCCGGACACCTTCCTCGCCGGCGCCGAACTGCTCGGGGTCGCCCCGGCGAACGCCGCCGTGTTCGAGGACGCGCTGGCCGGGGTGGCCGCCGGCAGGGCCGGCGGCTTCGGGCACGTGATCGGCGTCGACCGGGTGGGCCAGGCCGACGAGCTGCGCGCCCACGGGGCGGACGTGGTGGTCACCGACCTCGCCGAGCTGCTGAAGGAGCCAGCGGCATGATCCGCGAACGCGCCTATCCGGTCGAACCCTGGCACGTCCGCGAGATCCGCCTCGACATGGACGTGCTGGCCCAGTCCGAGTCGGTCTTCGCCCTCTCCAACGGGCACGTCGGGTTGCGCGGCAACCTCGACGAGGGGGAGCCGCACGGCCTGCCCGGCACCTACCTCAACTCCTTCTACGAGCTGCGCCCGCTGCCGTACGCGGAGGCCGGCTTCGGCTTCCCCGAGTCGGGCCAGACCATCGTCAACGTCACGAACGGCAAGCTGATCCGGCTGCTGGTCGACGACGAGCCGCTCGACGTCCGGTACGGCGAACTCCTCTCCCACGAGCGGATCCTCGACCTGCGCGCCGGCACCCTGCACCGGGAGCTGCACTGGCGCTCGCCGGCCGGGCGGGAGGTCAAGGTCCGCAGCACCCGGCTGGTGTCGTTCACCCAGCGGGCGGTCGCCGCGATCAACTACGAGGTCGAGGCGGTCGACGGGCCGATCCGGCTGATCCTCCAGTCCGAGCTGGTCGCCAACGAGACCCTGCCGGCGCAGAGCCGCGACCCGCGGGTGGCCGCGGTGCTGGAGTCGCCGCTGCAGGCCGAGGAGGAGCTGACCACCGACGACGGCGGGCTGCTGATCCACCGCACCAAGGTCAGCGGGCTCCGGGTCGCCGCCGCCATGGCGCACGACCTGCACGGTCCCGAGCGCACGACCATCGAGTCCGAGGGATACGAGGACTGGGTGCGGACCACCATCGGCTGCGTGCTCAAGCCCGGCCAGACGCTGCGAGTGGTGAAGTACCTGACGTACGGCTGGTCCAGCCGGCGGTCCCTGCCCGCGCTGCGCGACCAGGTCGGCGCGGGCCTCGCCGCCGCCCGCCTGGACGGCTGGGACGGGCTGCGCCGGGCACAGCGGGAGTACCTCGACGAGTTCTGGGACGCCGCCGACGTCCGGGTGGAGGGCGACCCGGAGGTGCAGCAGGCGGTCCGCTTCGGGCTGTTCCACGTGCTCCAGGCCGGCGCCCGCGCCGAGCGGCGCCCGATACCCGCCAAGGGACTGACCGGCCCGGGCTACGACGGGCACGCGTTCTGGGACACCGAGATGTTCGTCCTGCCGGTCCTCACCTACACCCAGCCGAGCGCAGTCCGGGACGCGCTGTACTGGCGGCACACCACCCTAGCCCAGGCGCACGAGCGGGCCCGGACCCTGAACCTGAAGGGCGCCGCCTTCCCGTGGCGGACCATCGAGGGCCCCGAGTCGTCGGCGTACTGGCCGGCGGGCACCGCCGCGTTCCACATCGCCGCCGACATCGCCGACGCGTTGCGGCGGTACCTCCTGGTCACCGGCGACGACGCGCTGGAACAGGAGATCGGCCTGGAACTGCTGGTGGAGACCGCCCGGCTGTGGCGCACGCTGGGGCACCACGACCGCAACGGCCAGTTCCACATCGACGGGGTGACCGGCCCGGACGAGTACACCGCGGTCAAGAACGACAACATCTACACCAACCTGATGGCGCAGCGGAACCTGCTGACCGCCGCCGACTGCGCGATGCGCCTCCGGGACCAGGCGGCCGACCTCGGGGTGACCGAGGAGGAGGCCGCCGCCTGGCGGGACGCCGCCAACGCCATGCACGTCCCGTACGACGAGGACCTGGACGTGCACGAGCAGGTCGAGGGGTTCACCCGGCTGCAGGAATGGGACTTCGAGCACACACCGCCCGAGAAGTACCCGCTGCTGCTGCACTACCCGTACTTCGACCTGTACCGCAAGCAGGTGGTCAAGCAGGCCGATCTGGTGCTCGCCATGCACTGGCGGGGGGACGCCTTCACCGGCGAGCAGAAGCTGCGCAACTTCCTCTACTACGAGCGACGCACCGTGCGGGACTCGTCGCTGTCGGCCTGCACCCAGGCGGTGATGGCGGCCGAGGTGGGTCACCCGGAGCTGGGCCACCGCTACCTGCGCGAGGCCGCCCTGATGGACCTGCACGACCTGAACGAGAACACCCGCGACGGTGTGCACATGGCCTCGCTGGCCGGGGCCTGGATCGCCCTGGTCGCCGGCTTCGGCGGCCTGCGGGACCACGACGGGACGCTCTCCTTCTCGCCGCGGCTCTCCAGCCGGCTCAGCCGACTGGAGTTCTCGCTCCAGTGGCGGTCGATGCACCTGCGCGTGGACGTCCGGCCGCACCAGACGACGTACTCGCTGCGGCACGCCGGGCCGGACGCCGTGCTGGACCTGCGCCACCACGGCGAGGCGATCCAGGTCACCCGAGACCGGCCGGTCACCGTGCCGGTGCCACCGGCCCACGCGTCCGGTCCACCGCCGGAGCAGCCGCTCGCCCGGGCGCCCCTGCTGCACCTGCCGGAGAACGACAGCTGAGGGACGCGCCGGTGCGGTCAGAACTGGCGGCCGTTGGACGGGCGGCCGGCCGCGTCCCGGGGCGCCACCGCCCGCGGGTCCTCGGGTGTCCGGGCGTCGGCCGCTTCGTCCCCGAAGTTCCGGGCGTGCTCGGCGTCCTTTTCCTGCCGTTCCCGCTCGGCGGTCTGCTGCCGGGACCTGTCCTGCTGCTGGGCCATGACGATCCTCGCGATCCGTCGGGGCGCGGCTGCGCCGATCTACGGTCCCTCCGCGCCTTCCCGCTCGGTCCGGCGGCAAACGGCTGCTCACCCCTCCAGGTGTCGCGCGAAGCTCAGCCGGAGGTGGTTCTTGGGCCGGGCGCCGATGATCGAGCCCACCACCTCGCCGTCCCGGAAGACCAGCAGCGTCGGCATGGACATCACCCCGTACGCCCGGGTGCTGGCCGGATTCTCGTCCGAGTTGAGCGCGGCGAAGAGCAGCGCGTCGCCGAACTCCTCGGCCAGCTCCGCCAGGTGCTTCGAGACCGCCCGGCAGGGTGGGCACCACTCGGCCCAGAAGTCGACCACCACCGGGCGGGTGCTGGCCAGCACGGTCGCGGCGAACGTGTCGTCGGTGACCGTCGTCAGTCGGGCCTGTTCCGTGTCCTGAGGCATGTCTTCTCCCGGTGGGCGATCGCGTGGGCCAACTGGTCGTGCAGTTGCCGCCGTACGGCGCCGAGCCGGTCGAGGTAGTCGTCCACCTCGGCGAGCTTGCGGCGCAGCACGGCGACCGAGTCCGGGCAGACGTCGCCGGAGCTGTTGCCGGCCCGGAGGCAGGCCACGAACGGCCGGATGTCGTCGAGGTCGAAGCCCACCGCCAACAGCGCCCGGATCTCGTGCACGACGCGCAGTTCCGCGTCGTCGTACACCCGGTAGCCGTTGGCCGACCGGCGCGGTCGGACCAGTCCCCGGGTCTCGTAGTACCGCAGGGTGCGGGTGCTCGTGCCGGCGCGTTCCGCCAGCTCACCGATCAGCATCCGACCTCCCTCGCCCGCCCTCGACGCCACGCTAAACCTTGCCGTCGGCGTCAACGCAACAGGTGAACGGGGGGTGCCACCGGGTATGCGGGCACGATCGGCAACGTGTGGAGGTTGGAGATGCGGACGCGTGAGGTGACGATTCCGGTGGTCGAGGACGGCCTGCCGGCCGACCTGATCATCCCGGAACGGGCGACGGGGGTGGTGCTCTTCGCCCACGGCAGCGGCAGTTCCCGGCACAGCCCGCGCAACGTGGCGGTGGCGCACGTGCTCAACGATCGGTCGCTGGCCACCGTGCTGGTCGACCTGCTCACCCCGGCGGAGGACGCGGTCGACGCCCGCACCGCCGAGCTGCGCTTCGACATCGGCCTGCTGGCCGACCGGTTGGCCGCGATCGTGGACTGGATGGCCGGCGACCCGGACCTCGGCCCGCTGCCGGTCGGTCTCTTCGGCGCCAGCACCGGCGCCGCCGCCGCCCTGGTGGCCGCGGCCGCCCGTCCGGACCGGGTCCGGGCGGTGGTCTCCCGGGGCGGCCGGCCGGACCTGGCCGGCAGCGCCCTGTCGGCGGTGCGGGCGCCGACCCTGCTGCTGGTGGGTGGGCTGGACGAGCAGGTGATCGTGCTCAACGAGCAGGCGCAGGCCCAGCTCGGTGACGTCGCGGAGCTGCGGATCATCCCCGGCGCGACCCACCTCTTCGAGGAGCCCGGCACCCTCGACCAGGTCGCCGACCACGCCGCCGGATGGTTCGCCGGCCGGCTCGCCGTCCCCGCCTGACCGGCGCCCCGCCTCCAGGGCAGGGGCCGGACTCAGGCGGCGGTGGGCTGCGCGGGTGGCGTGGCGGCCGGCTCGCGGTGACGTTGGACGGTGTCGATGATCCGCCAGGTGACGGCGGCGATGGGCACCGAGACGAAGGCGCCGGCGATGCCGGCGATCAGGGTGCCGGCGGTGACCACGACCAGGATGACCGCGGGGTGCAGCTGCACCTGACGCTTCATGATCAGCGGCTCCAGCAGGTTGCCCTCGATCTGCTGGACGGCGATCACCGCGGCCAGCGTGAGCAGCGCGGTGGTCGGCCCGTTCGCGGCGAGAGCGACCAGCACGGCCACCGCGCCCGCGACCGTCGCGCCGATGATCGGCACGAACCCGCCGAGGAAGGTGATCAACGCCAGCGGCAGGGCGAGCGGCACTCCGAGCAGCACCAGCGCCAGGCCGATGCCGATGGCGTCGATCGCCGCGATGATCATCGTGCCCCGGCTGTACGAGCCGAGCGTCCGCCAGCCGACCCGCCCCGCCTCCGCGGTGACCGCCCGGTTCGGGCCGGTCATCCGGCGCAGCACCCACCGCCACATGGACCGGCCGTCCTTGAGCAGGAAGAAGAGCAGCACCAGCGCCAGCAGCACGGAACCGGCCACCTCGGCGGCGGTACGCGCCCCGCCGATCGGGTCGGGGGCGCTGCCGCTCAGTCCGTCCCGGGTCTGCTGGAGCAGCCGGTCCAGCTGGGCGTCGGTGATCGGCAGGGTAAAGGTGACGAAGTCGCGGCTGCGCTCCAGGCCCTGGTCCAGCTGCTGGCTCAGCTCACCGAACTGGCTCGCGGTCAGGTTCCACACCAGTACGCCCAGCCCGACCAGGACCCCGAGCAGCAGCAGGATGGTGAGCAGGGCGGCCAGGGCCACCGGCACCCGGAGCCGGCGGAGCAGGAGCAGCACCGGGTCGAGCAGCGCGGTGAGGAACAGCGTCCCGGCCAGCGCGATGGCCAGCGGCGCCAGCAGCACCGCGATCTTTCCCAGCAGCCACAGCCCGGCGATCACCACCACCAGGCAGGCGCTCCACGTCACCGCGGTCCGGACCGGCCAGGGCAGGCCGGCCCAGGCCTGCCGGGGTCCCGCCGCACGGGTGCGGTCCGCCGTCATGTCGGGCGTCCGCCCGATAAGGTCCTCGACCACGTCGACCCCTCCTCCATCGTGGCCGCTCGATACCCGCCCGGCCCCGATCCGACACCCGCCGGCGGGGTGGCGGGTGGGCCCCGTTTGCGCACCCGACCGGAGGGAAGGCAGCGAGGACGAAGGGAGATCCGGCATGAGTGACTTCACGGACAAGGCCAAGGACTTCGCCGAGCAGCACGACAAGCAGGTCGACAAGGGGCTGGACAAGGCGGGCGACACGGCCGACCAGCGCACCGGCGGCAAGTACGACGAGAAGATCGACAAGGGCGTCGACATGGCGCAGCAGCGGACCGGCCAGGGCGACACCGACCGCTGACCTCGCCACGCTCCCGGGTCGCCGCATCGCGGGTGGCCCGGGAGTGGTGTCTCCGGTCCACGGAAATCCGCGCCGGCCGCGCCGGACGGGTGACGGGTCACCAGCCGGGGTAGCGGACCCCGTTGACGTTCACCCGCAGGCTGAACAGCGAGCTGGAGGCGCAGATGTAGAGCTGGTTGCGCTTCGGGCCGCCAAAGGTGAAGTTGGCGACCACCTCGGGCAGGTGCAGCTTGCCCAGCAGGGTGCCGTCCGGGTCGAAGCAGTGCAGCCCGTCGTGTGCGGCCACCCAGATCCGGCCCGCCTCGTCGAGCCGTACCCCGTCGAAGGAGCCGGCGTCGCAGGTGGCGAAGACGTCGCCCCCGCGCAGCGTGCCGCCCTCGGTCACCGCGAACCGGCGCAGGTGCCTGGCCCGGGTGTCGACCACGTAGAGGGCCGACTCGTCGGCGCTGAAGGCGAGGCCGTTGGGCTGTACGAAGTCGTCGGCGACGACCCGTACCTCGCCGTCGTGCGGGTCGACCCGGTAGACGTGGTTGCCGCCGATCTCGCTCTCGCCGCGGTGCCCCTCGTAGTCGCTGTCGATGCCGTAGCTGGGGTCGGTGAACCAGATCGACCCGTCGGAGTGCTCCACCACGTCGTTGGGGCTGTTGAGCCGGCGGCCCCGCCAGCGGTCGGCCAGCACGGTGTCGGTGCCGTCCGCCTCGGTCCGGGTCACCCGTCGGTTGCCCTGCTCGCAGCTCACCAGCCGGCCCCGCCGGTCCACCGTGTGGCCGTTGGCGTAGCCGGCGGGCTGACGGAACACCCCGACCTGACCGGTGGTCTCGTCCCAGCGCAGCAGCCGGTCGTTGGGGATGTCGCTGAAGACGAGGTAGCGACCGGCGGGGAACCAGGCCGGGCCCTCCAACCAGCGGCCCCCGGTCCAGAGGCACTCCGTCCACTCGTCCCCGTTGACCCGACGGAACCGCTCGTCGAGCACTTCGAACCGCGTCCTGAACCGGTCCATGACCCCTCCGCCCGTGACCGTCGTTCGGCGTCAAGGTAACATGACTGAACGATAATCGGTATTCAAGGAATCAACCGAACGGATTCCGTTGGGAGTGGCAGTGGACGATGTGGACCGGGGGCTGCTGGCCACCCTGCAGCAGGACGCGACCCAGTCGTACGCCGCGCTGGCCCAGGCCGTCGGGCTCTCGACCGGGGCCGCGCACGAGCGGGTACGCAAGCTGCGCGAGCAGGGCGTGATCCGCCGGACGACGGTGGACGTCGATCCCGCCGCGGTCGACCGGGGCGTGCTCGCGTTCGTGCTGGTCGAGGCGAACGCCTGGATGGGCGACCGGCCGACCCACGAGGCGCTGGCCGCGCTGCCCGAGGTGGAGGAGGCGCACGTCATCGCCGGCCCGGCCGCGCTCCTGGTCAAGATCCGGGTCGGCACGCCCGAGCAGCTCCAGGCCGGCCTGCGCCGGCTGTTCCAGCTGGACGGCGTCACCGGCACCCGGACCATCGTGGTGCTGGAGACCTTCTTCGACCGGCCGCTGGACCCGTACCCGCCGAACCCCTGAGACGGCGGTGGCCGCGCCCGCGCAGGAGCCAGACGTACGCCTCCTCGGCGACGGAGTGGCGGACCAGCTCCGCGATCACCACATCGGTGAGCTGCCGCCGGTGCTCGGGGTGCCGTAGCGGCTCTCCAGCTCGCCGAAGATCGCCTCTACCTCGCGGTGATCGGTCATCAGGACGTCCACGACGTCACGGCCGGTCCTAGCCTGTGCGTTGGTCATCTCTGCCCCTTACCGGTGCGGTCGGTTCGGCTTGCCGGGGCAGTACCCTGCACCCGTCGGTCGAACGACATCCGCCACCGTTGTGGTCAGCCGGTCGATGCCCAAATCGATCACCTCCATCGGCACCTCGATGAGGCCCTTCCGCCAGGAGGGAACACGTGACTTCCCGTACCGGCCGCCGGCTGCTGGCCCTGCTGATCGCCGGGGCGGTCGCCGCCGGACTGACCCTGCTCAGCGCGATCTGGCGGGCCGACGCCGGACCGGGCAAGGGCCGGGCCCGCAACGTCATCCTCATCAACGGCGACGGCATGGCCGCCGCGCAGCGCGAGGCCGCCCGCCTCTACCTCGCCGGGCTCGACGGCCGGCTCACCATGGACCAGCTGCCGGTCTCCGGACAGCTCACCACAAGCCCGCGCGACCCGAAGACCCCGGTCACCGACTCCGCCGCCGCGGCCACCGCCTGGGCCACCGGCGAGCGGACGTACAACGGCGCGATCAGCGTCGCCCTCGACGGCAGACCGCTGCCCACCCTCGGCGCCCGGGCCAAGGCGGCCGGCAGGGCCACCGGCCTGGTCACCACCGCCCAGGTGACCGACGCCAGCCCGGCGGCCTTCTTCGCCAACACCGCGAACCGCTCGGCCCAGGACGAGATCGCCCGGCAGTACGTCGAGGTGACGAAGCCGGACGTCCTCCTGGGCGGCGGCGAGGACTGGTGGCTGCCCGCCGGCGCCGCCGGCGCGTACCCGGACAAGCCGGCCGGGGACCAGTCCGAGGCGAGCCGGGGTGCCCGGGGCGACCTGATCGCCGAGGCCAGGGGCGAGGGCTACCAGTACGTCTCCACGGCCGACCAGCTCCAGCGGGCCACGGGCGGCAAGCTGCTCGGGCTCTTCGCCAACGAGGAGCTGTTCCAGCAGCGCCGCGAGGGCGAGGGCGACGCCTACGACGCTCCGGTCAGCCTCGCCACGATGACGGCCAGGGCGCTGTCGACCCTGTCCCGCGACGAGCAGGGCTTCTTCCTGTTCGTGGAGGAGGAGGGGATCGACGAGTTCGCCCACGAGAACAACGGCGCCCGGATGCTCCAGGCCCTCGGTGAGCTGGAGAAGGCCGTCGTGGTGGCCCGCGACTACGCGGCCAGCCACCCGGACACCCTGGTCGTGGTGACCGGTGACCACGAGTGCGGCGGCCTGACCGTCGAGGACACCGGCGCCTCAGACGAGTCCGGCGTCGGCAGCTCGGCCGAGGACGGCCCCTTCCCGGTCAAGGGCAGCGGCCTCACCTTCAACCTGGACTGGACCACCAGCGACCACACGGGGGTCGACGTGCCGGTCACCGCGTACGGTCCGCTGGCGGAGGAGTTCACCGGCAAGCACCCGAACACCCACGTGCACGACGTCCTGGCGCGGATCCTCACCCCGCTGACGACCCGACGCGGCCTCCGGTCCCGACCCGGGCGGGAGAGGGCGGCGGTTCCGGCGTAGGAAGCCTCAGTCGCGCAGCAGGGCGGGCAGCTCGGCCAGCGTGGCCAGCGCCGGGCCGTCCCAGGACGGGTCGTTGTCGTGGTGCTCGGTCGTCCGGATCACGGTCATGCCGACCGCCGCCGCCCCGGCCAACTCGCCGTCCGCGCCGTCGCCGACGAAGACGCACTCCGCCGGGTCGACGCCCAGCCGGTCGGCCGCGACCCGGTAGATCGCCGGGTCGGGTTTGGCCACGCCGACCTGGCAGGAGAAGACCGCGACGTCGAACCGGCGGCCCAGCCTGCTGGTCCGCCACGCCTCGGCGGCCTCGGCGGTGGCGTTGCTGACCAGCGCGAGGGGGTGGCCGTCGGCGCGCAGCGCGTCCAGCACCGCGAGGGTCTCCGGCGTGACGCTCTCCAGGAGCCAACCGGCCAGTTGCCGGCGGTGGGCGGCGGCCCGGACCACCTGCTCGTCGGTGGGGGCGCCACCGAGCCGCCCGGCGAGGAGCCGGACCGTCTGCGCCACGTCCCACCGGGTCATCCGGTCCCGCCAGGTGGCGTGGTACGCGGCGACCAGCGCCGTCGGCTCCACCCCGACCATCCGGGCCATCTCGCCGACCACCCGGTCGCGCTCCGAGTCCGCCCCGTCGACCAAGGTGTGGAAGAGGTCGAAGATCACCGGCCGCGGCACGTCCACATGCTATCGCTGCTGCGTACCCTCGGGTCCGAGACCGGCGTGGTGAACGCGCTGCTCACCGCGGCCCGGCTCCTGACCACGACGAAGGGCCGGTCTCCCGCTCGGGGAGACCGGCCCTTCGTCGGTCGTGCTCGTGGATCAGGAGCTGTAACCGCGGCCCGCGATCCAGTTGGCCAGCTCGGTCACGTCCATCCAGTACTCCGGCTCGCCCGGGCTGGCCGGGTCGGCGATCAGCACGGTGTTGCCGTTGTCCTTGTACTCCACCACGGTCAGGTAGTGACCGGGGTAGTTTGCTCCACCCCGTCGACGTCGAGCGCGCCGCCGAGGATGTTGGCCACCACCGGGCGACCCTGGTCGACCGCGGCCTTCACGTCGGCCCGCAGGCGCTCGACCTGCTCCTTGGTGGCCACGTCGTCACGGATCTCGGTGGTCTTGTACCTGCCACCGGTGTACTCGTTGAGCACCCGGGTGATGTCGATGGCCGAGTCGGTGCCGTTCTCGGTCGTGCCGAGCTTCTGCGCCAGCTCGTCCTGGCTGACGGCCTTGCCCTCGGCCGACAGCGCCATCCGGGTCGACGCCGGGCCGCAGTAGTAGAAGTTCGGCTGCGCCTCGTACTCGTAGCCGGCGCGGCGCTCGCTCTTGTCGCCGCCCTTGCCCTTGTCGACGGTCACCGAGCCGACCGGCTTGGTCTGCGCCGGCGCGGCCTGCGCGGCCACGGCGGGACCGGCGACGGCACCGCCGCACATGATCAGACCGGCGACCGAGAGCATGCTGTTGCGGAAGGTCGTCTTCATGTCGAAGCTCCATTCGGGGGTTGGCGCCTCCGAGGCACGGAGGACGCAAGCACCGGGAGTGGCGCTCGGCTTACGCAGGTGTAACGGCCGGGAACCGGACGCGATTCCGGCCGGGGCGTGCCACCGGTCACGCCAGAGTGGGACATTGCGGTCGTTCGGTCGCCGTCGGGTCGATGAGGGCCGGTGACCACTCGCCGAGGGTCGTGCCGGGGCCCTACCGAGCTGATGACGTCAACGGATCAGGGCTCGCAGGAAGCCATGGATGGCGCGTTCCCGGACATAACGCATGGGCGATTCGTTTGCGTCATCAGGTTCGTGGCGGGCCACGACCGGACTGCGGGCGGTGACCGGTGTCGGCAGGGCGCTCGCTCGGGTCGGGGCCGGCGACGGGATCTCCGGGGGTCAACCAGCGGCGGCGGGCAGGCTGCCCAGCAGGCGGGTCACCGCGATCTCGATGACCACCCGCGCCGGATTCGGACGGGGCTGCCGATACCGCTCGGCGTACCGACGCTCGGCCTCGGCCACGGACTCCGCGTCGCGGCGGAGCACCGCCCGGCCCTCCACGGTCAGCCACCACCGTCCGTCGACCTGGCAGACCGCCACCGGCGTGCCGTCCGGCCAGGCCGTCGCCACGTGCCGGGCCTTCGCCGAGGTCCCCGAGGTGATCACGCGGGCCAGCCCGGCGTCCGCGTCGAAGGTGACCCCGACCGGTACGACGTGCGGGGTGCCGTCCGCGCGCAGGGTGGTCAGCGTGGCGAGGTGCCGCTGCCGGAAGAACGCGGCGACCCGTTCGTCCCGCGGGTCCAACCGGTTGTCGCCCGGCATGTTCCGCCCCCTGTCCGCCCGTCCGGACCGACCGCCGGCCCGGTCGGAGATCATGACACGGGGCGGCGGAGCCGGCCCTGGTCCGGCGGAGACTCCGGCTGGCCGGGCAGCCGTCGCTGCGCCGCCCGATGCTTGTGGGCCAGCCGGGTCAGATAGATCAGGGCACCGGCGAGCACGCCCATGTCGTCCAGATAGATCGGGTCGGGAAGCACGTCCACCGGCAGGATCGTGTAGATCAGCGCGCCGTAGAAGGCGACCTTGCCGCCCGCTCCGAGCGTGGCGAGCAACCTGCGGGCGCGCACCAGCCGGACGGCGAGCAGCACGGCCCCGACCAGCGTCGCGAGCGCGACGATGGCGGCGAGCACGACCAGGATCCAGGTCTCGCGGGACACAGCGTCACGCTAACCCAGTCGGACCACCCCCGCGAGCGGCCCGGCCGGCGTCAGTACGCCGGCACGGCTGCCCGACCACGCGCCACCGTCGGCGTCTCCCGGGTGGTCTCCGTCGCTGCCCGGGTCGCCGACCCGGCATCCCGGGTGGTGGCCGTGGCGGCCAGGTCCACGGTGGACAGCAGCGACTGGGCCCCGGGGGCCCGGCCGGTCGCCGTGTACGCCTCGTCGCGGAGGCTGCGGGCGGCGACCGCGGCCAGCTCGGCGGAGCGCCAGGCGGCCTGCTCCCGCTCCCGGGTGACCTGCTGCCGGGTGCGCAGATTGTCCCGGACCAGCCGGCGCAGCAGCAGCTCCTGCTCCACCGGGTGTCGGCTCGGGTCCCAGCCGCGGTGGCCCAGGATGTCGCTCAGCTGCTCCACCGTGATCTCCTGCCGCCACTGCGCGTCCAGCGCCGCCCGGTGCAGCCAGCGCTCCCGGTCGGCGTACTCGGCCGGCGTGCGGGGCGTACGCGGCAGCGGCAGCGCGGCGGCGGCCGCCAACCGGCGGACGTCCTCCTCCGCCGCCTCGTACGCCCGCCAGGCCTCCTCGACCTCCTCCTGGGCGGCCAGCCACTCGGCGCGGCGCCGCTCGGCGGTGGCCGTCGCGCGCTCCGCGGCCACCGCCAACTCCTGCGCGTAGCGGGCCCGTTCCCGGGCCTCCTCGGCCAGCTCGAAGCTGCTCGGCATCGCGGCCTCGCTGATCCGGTCGCCGAACACCGACCGGAACCGGTCCGGGCGCACGATCAGAGCGGCGACGGCGGTCGCCGCGACGGCGAGCAGGGCCAGCCAGATCCCGGCGGCCTGGGGGACGTCGGGCAGGACGGTGGAGAAGACGGTCTGCATCACCAGCACCTCGTGGTGGATCGTTAGGAACGGACGGTCGTGGCCCGGCCGACGGGCGAGGTCGCGGCGGGGCGACGGTGGCACGGAACGGTGCGTGCCGTACCCGATCGGGTCGGCGGGCAATCAGCAGGGCGGCCCGACGGCGGGAGGTCGGCAGGGACCTCTGGGCGGCGGCCGGCCGGATCAGTCGCGCGGCGGACCGCGCGGCCGACGGCGTCCCGGCCCGGGTCGGTGACGGCCGGACCGGCCGCGGCGGCGGCGAGAGAGTTGCGGAGCATCCGCCCGGTCGCTCGGGACCGACCCCGGCCGGGTGCCCGCTCGGCGTGCCGGTGACCCGCTCGGCAGTGGAGGCTCCGCTGGGGGTGGCGACCGGCTCGGCGGCGGCGCCGGCAGGCCGGTCGGCCGTCGCCGGGCCGGCGACGGGGACTCGGGGGACCTGGAACGCAGCGAGCTGAGCGGGCTCCGCGGCCGGCCGGAAAGCCTCGGCAGGGGTGGCGGCGGTGCCGCCGAGCCCGACGACGAGCACCAGGGCCGTCACCGCCAGGCGGGTCCGTCTCCGCAGGGTGTGCAGCGTCGCGGCCCAGAGGGGCGGGGCGAACGCTACGAACAGCACCACCTCAACCTATCGGTCAGGTCCGCCGCCTGCAGCTCGATGATCTCGCGGGTCGACGTGACCCGCCCCACCATGCGCTGTGGACGGAGACGCCCCGGGGCACCGGCCAACTCACCACGACCGGAGCGCCGACCATCCGGAGCAGCGTCGCGCCGAGGCCGCGCGCCCCTCGGCCGGGGACGGCGCGCCGTGGCGGTGTCGGATCAGTTGGTGCCGAGCACCGGGGGCGGGACCGACCCGCCGTCACCCCAGACCATCTCGTCCTCGGTCAGCCAGGTCAGCCGCTCGTCCGACTCCTCCGCGTCGGACTCGCCGCGCCCGCCGAGCACGCCGTTGCGGCTGGCGCCGGCCATGGCGGACGCCCGGTGGCGCCGCGGCCTCCGCCGGCGCGGCCCTCCGCGTCG
>NZ_JAEVHJ010000112.1:0-19992 GCF_016802855.1 Micromonospora sp. ATA51
ACCGTCCCCGCCGACCCGGTCTACCCGGCCCGGCTGGGCCTGCAGGGCATCGCCACCTGGTTCGCGGCGCCGCCGCCGACGTGCAGGCCGCCGGGCTGGAGCGGCGGGTCCTGCAGCGGCGCAGCCGCCGGCACGTCGCGCTCGGCGAGTGGGCGCAGCGGCGCGGGTACGTCCGGGAGGCCGACCGGGCCGCCTGGCGTGAGCGTTCGGTGAACTTCTTCGGCGACCACTCGGTCGACCTGCTGCTCACCCCGGCGCTGGCCGGCCCGCCGCCGGCGGCCGCCGGCTGGTCAGGCCGCTCCTGGGTGGCGAACATGACGGCCAACATCCGGTACGCCCCGTACGCCGCCCCGTGGAACATCGCCGGCCTGCCCGCCATCGTGGTGCCGGTCGGCCGGCGTCCGGACGGGCTGCCCGTCGCCGTGCAGCTGGTCGGGCCGCCCGGTTCGGAGCTGCTGCTGCTCGGCATCGCCGGCCAGTTCGAGATGCAGGCCCCGTGGCAGCGGCACGCCCCGGGCTACCCGCGAGTGGGCACGGGGTCGCCGGCCGCGGCATGATCGACTAGCGTGTGCGCGACTTCCACGGCGCACGGGGGGCAGACATGCGGTGCCACATCTGCGGGGCCGAGCCGACCACGCCCGTCGGCGACTGCCCTGGCTGCGGTACGTCGTCGGACCGGCCCGCCCTGTCGCCGGGCAGGCCGACCTATCCGGTGCGTGGGCTCGGGGTGGCCGCCGCGGTCGGCGTCGGTCTCACCACGCTGTTGTACACGCTGGTGGCGCTCGCCCCGGCGGTGAACGCCCTGCTGTCCCGCCAGGCCGGGACGGCGGGTGACCCGGGTGCCGGCCGCGGTGCCACGGTGGCCGAGGGCCTGCTCTCCCTGTCGTACCTGGTCGTCCTTCTCACCACCGCGGCGCTGGTCATGATCTGGATGTTCCGGGCGCGGAAGAACACGGACGCCTTTCCGGGAGTGCGGTCGTCCCTGGCCCCGCACTGGGCGATCACTGGCTGGTGGGTGCCCGTCGCCAGCCTCGGCGTGCCGTGTGCCGTGATGGTCGGCATCGTCCGGGAGAGCCTCGGCCGGGGCCGGCTCCGGGCGCTGGTCGCCCTCTGGTGGGTGGCCTGGCTGGGCTTCGGCTTCGCCGACCTGCTCAGCAACCTCGCCCAGGCCAGGGCCGACGTGCGGCTGGCCCGGCAGGGGGCGTCGCCGGACTTCGACCACTACCGCGAGGCGGCCCTGCGGAACGCCCTGCCGGTGCTGGCCTGCCTGGTCGCCGGGGTGTCGCTGATCGTGCTGGTGCTGCGGGTGTCCGCCGCCCAGCAGACCCGGATCGACGGGGCCACCCCGGTATGGCCGGCCGTCGCCCTGCCGGTGCCCGGGGCCGCGGTGCCGCCGGCGTCACGGGAGTCCGTACCGGTCGGACAGCCGGCGTCGCCGGTGACCGGGCCGTCGCAGCGGGTTCCCGTGGACGCGAACCCCGCGTCGCCATCGGTGCCGGAAGCGGCGGGTGGCACGATCGGGGCATGACGGAACTGGTCGGTCTCGCCGACGTACAGGCCGCGCGGGAGCTGCTCGCCGGCGTCACCCGTACCACCCCGCTGGAACCCTCCCGGCCGCTCAGTGCCACCCTGGGCGGCCCGGCCTGGTTGAAGTGCGAGAACGTGCAGCGCGCCGGGTCGTACAAGGTGCGCGGCGCGTACGTGCGGATCTCCCGGCTCTCCGCCGAGGAGCGGGAACGCGGCGTGGTCGCCGCCAGCGCCGGCAACCACGCGCAGGGGGTGGCGCTCGCCGCCGGCCTGGTCGGCACCCACGCCACCGTCTTCATGCCGGTGAACGCGCCGCTGCCGAAGGTGGCCGCCACCAAGGGGTACGGCGCGCAGATCGAGCTGGTCGGCAACACGGTGGACGAGTCGCTGGTCGCGGCGGAGACCTTCGCCGAGCGGACCGGGGCGGTGCTGATCCACCCGTTCGACCACCCGGACGTGATCGCCGGGCAGGGCACGGTGGCGCTGGAGATCCTCGAACAGTGCCCCGACGTGAAGACCATCGTCACCGGGGTCGGCGGTGGCGGGCTGATCTCCGGCATCGCGGTGGCCGCCAAGGCGCTGCGTCCGGACGTACGGGTGATCGGGGTGCAGGCCGCGACCGCCGCCGCCTTCCCGCCCTCGCTGAGGGCCGGCGAGCCGGTACGGCTGCCGTCGTTCTCGACGATCGCCGACGGGATCGCGGTCGGCCGGCCCGGCGACCTCACCTTCACCCATGTCCGCAAGCTGGTCGACGAGATGGTCACCGTCTCCGAGGAGGACATCTCCCGGGCGCTGCTGATGCTGCTGGAGCGCGGCAAGCAGGTGGTGGAGCCGGCCGGCGCGGTCGGCGTGGCCGCGTTGCTGGCCGGCGTGGTCGAGGTGGAGCCGCCGGTGGTGGCGGTGCTCTCCGGCGGCAACATCGACCCGCTGCTGCTGCTGCGGGTGATCGAGCACGGTCTCGCGGCGGCCGGCCGGTATCTGCGGGTCACCGTGCGCTGCTCGGACCGGCCGGGCCAGCTCGCCTCGCTGCTCAGTGAGATCGCCGAGCACCGGGCCAACGTGGTCGACGTGGAGCACCAGCGGGCCAACCCGCACCTGCGCCTGGGCGAGGTGGAGGTGGCGCTGTCGGTGGAGACCCGGGGTGTGGAGCACTCGGACACGCTGATCAGCGCGCTGCGGGCCAGCGGCTACCAGGTGGTCTTCGCCGCCGAGGCGTGACGCCGCCCGTAGCCGGAAAATGCGACCGCCCCGGCCGTGGCACGGCCGGGGCGGTGTGGCAGTCGGCGGCCTGTCAGCCCCGGTCGGGGTCGGGCCCGGGCCTGCCGGCGCGGGTCCGGGTGTGGGGCTCAGCCGGAGAAGGGCTCGAACTTGACCACGGTCACCTTGATGTCGGCGCCGCTGGGCGCCGTGTAGGTGCAGGTCTGGCCCTCGCGGCCGCCCAGGATGGCCTTGCCCAGCGCGGACTCCGGGCTGTAGACGGTCAGGTCGGTGGTGGACGCGATCTCCCGTGAGCCGAGCAGGAACGTCTCGGTGTCCTCGGGGTCGTCGTCGAAGTAGATCGTCACCACCATGCCGGGCGACACCACGTCGGCGGTCGGCGCCTCGCCCACCTTGGCGGTGCGCAGCAGCTCCTGGAGGTAGCGGATGCGCCCCTCGGCCTTGCCCTGCTCCTCGCGGGCGGCGTGGTAGCCGCCGTTCTCCCGGAGGTCGCCCTCCTCGCGCCGCGCGTTGATCTCGGCGGCGATCACCGGCCGGTTCGCGATGTGCTCGTCGAGCTCGGCCTGGAGGCGGTCGTACGCGTCCTGGGACAGCCAGGTGGCGGGCGCCTCGTTGCCATTCGTGGACACAGGCGGTCCTCCTCGGTTGGTGCGGACTGGCTGACAGGTGAACTACCAAGTTACCAGTGCGGGACACCTCGGGGTGTCGCCGATCACGTGGGGTGCCGGCGATGGGACCGGCGGTCGCGCGGGCCGGTGGTCGCGGGCCGACGCCCAGGCCGGCGACGGTGGGCTCGGGCCCGCCGCGTCCGGGTCAGCCGGCTGGGCGGCAGCGCACCACCTCGCCGATGAACGGCCGGGCGCTGGTGGCCAGCCGGTGCCGGGCGTCGATCCGGCGTTCCCCCGGCTGCGCGGTCACCGTGACCTCCTCGTGCCCCACCTCGGCGCCGTCGGAGGCCCGGGCCCGGAGCACGCAGGTCGTCGAGCCGCCCGCCGGCACGGTGACCCGGAAGTCGATCACCACCTGGGAGTCGGTGATCTCCGTGTAGGTGATCACCTGGGCGTCGTACCTGGGATCGCCGTACTGCTGGTAGAGCTTGGCCGCGATCAGGCCGAGGGTCGCCAGCAGGACGGCCGCCAGCAGCGCCGCCAGCAGGGGTCGGCGGCGGCCCGGTTCGCGGCGGCGACCGTACCGGCCGGGCGGGAAGACCGGCGCGCCCGGCGTGATTGTGGCGTGCGTCTCGGTCACCGGCGGGTATCTCCTGGCGTTGTTGTCGGCGGCATCGGCAAGAATGGCAGAGTCCATCTTCCCAGCCCGGCGCTGACCCAAGGATGGCAGGTCGGCGGTGACGCGGACAGGTCGGCACGGGTGATTTTCCGGGCGCGGGGGAGATTCCGGCAGGTCAGCCGGGTTACCCGGGGTCGGGTCGCCCGACGGGCACAGACGAGGAGTGCCGAAGGTGGCAGAGCAGTTGCGTCTCATGGCCGTGCACGCCCATCCCGACGACGAGTCGAGCAAGGGCGCCGCGACCACGGCGAAATACGTCGCCGAAGGGGTCGATGTCCTGGTCGTGACCTGCACGGGCGGTGAGCGCGGCAGCGTGCTCAACCCGAAGATGGACCGACCGGACGTCTGGGCCAACATCGGCGAGATCCGGCGCGCCGAGATGGACGCCGCCCGCGCCATCCTCGGCATCGAGCAGGCCTGGCTCGGGTTCGTCGACTCGGGGCTGCCCGAGGGGGACCCGCTGCCGCCGCTGCCCGAGGGGTGCTTCGCCCTGCAGGACGTGGAGGTCGCGGCGGCGCCGCTGGTGCGCCTGATGCGGCAGTTCCGACCGCACGTCGTCACCACGTACGACGAGGAGGGTGGCTACCCCCACCCGGACCACATCATGACCCACAAGGTGACGGTCGCCGCCTTCGAGGCCGCCGGCGACCCCGAGCGCCACCCGGAGCTGGGTGAGCCGTGGCAGCCGCTGAAGCTCTACTACGACATCGGCTTCTCCAAGGGCAAGATCATGGCGCTGCACGAGGGCATGCTCGCCGCGGGCCTCGAATCGCCGTACGAGGACTGGCTCGAGCGCTGGGAGGATCGTCCCGACAAGGGCCCGCGGATCACCACCCGGGTCGAGTGCGCCGAATACTTCCCCGTCCGCGACGACGCCCTGCGGGCCCACGCCACCCAGATCGACCCGGACGGCTTCTGGTTCCACGTCCCGATGGACCTCCAGCGGCGCGCCTGGCCGACCGAGGACTACCAGCTCGCCCGCTCGCTGGTGGACAGCCCGCTGCCCGAGTCGGACCTGTTCGCCGGCGTCCGCGAGACGTGCCATGCCCGCTGATCCGGCGGAGGGCTACGCTGGACGGGAGCCGCACATCGGAGGAACACCATGCTGACCACTGCCCAGGTGCTCGCGGAGAACAACTTCGGTGACACCCGCACGGGTGGTCTGGCCGGGCCGATGGGCCTCTTCCTCATCGTGCTGCTGGCCACCGCCACCGTCCTGCTGATCCGCAACATGAACGCCCGACTGCGTCGCCTGCCCGACCGCTTCCCGCAGCAGGCCGGTCCGGCGGACCCCGAACGCACCGACGGGACAGTCGTCGATCCGACAGACGGGACCGTCGCGCAGGAATCACCGACGAACGCTCCCAACGGCTCCCAGCAGCGCCGGAACGGGTAGTCCAGGCATGATTCACGTCGAAGCCGGTCGTCGCCCCCTGTTGCGACCACCGGCTTTGGCTTAGCCTTCCGCCGGGGGGACCAAAAGTCCCCGAGCCGTGCGCGGAAGGGGGGCGCCGATGACCGTCGAAGCAGCGGCCACCCGCCGCACCCCCGGCGTGCCGGCGGACGGGGTGGGTCCGTGACCTCCGGCCGGGACGGCCAATCCCCCGATCGGCTGGGCCTGCGCGGCACGCCGACCGGGGTGCTCCTGCTGACCGCCGCGGTCGGGATCACCGCGCTGGTCGCCGCCGTCATCGGCCTGACCGTCCCGGCGTCCCTCCCGCCGGACGACGCGCTGCCCGGCCCGGCCCGCTTCGGGATCGCCGTCGCCGTGTTCGCCGTCGCTCAGCTCGCCCGGCTCCAGTTCCGGACCGCCTCGGGGATGGTGAGCATCACCTGGGGCGAAGCGGCCCTCATCGTCTGCCTCTACCTCGTACCGGCGGGCTGGCTGCCGGCGGCGGCGCTGCTCGGCACCGGGACGGCCTGGACGGCCATGTCCCTGCTCACCGACCGCCGGCCGGCGCTGGAACTCGTCCGGATCACCGGGTCGCTGACCGCCGCCACCGCGCTCGCCGTCGCGGTGACCAGCGCGCTGGGCCGACCCCTGCTCGCCGCGCCGACCCCGGCGCTCGCCCTCGCGCTCACCGCCGGCTCGGTGACCTACCTGCTTACCACCGGCTGGCTCGGCGGGGCGACCCTGGCGCTGCGGCACGGCGTCCCGGTCGGACCGCCGCTGCTCGCCGCGCTCCGCGGCAAACTGCTGATGTTCGTCGGCAACGTGGCCGTCGGCCTGGTGATCGTCACCCTGCTGGAGCTCGACGCCCGCTGGTTGCTGCTGCTCCCGCCGCCGCTCTGGCTGCTCCAGCAGACGTACCGCCACCGGCTCCGGGCCGACCAGGAGCGGCGTACCTGGCGGCGTTCGCGGAGGCCACCGCCGCCCTCAACCAGCTCGACGAGCGGGGCGTGGCGACCGCAGCGGTGTCCGGCGCGCTCACCCTGTTCGGGGCGGAACTCGTCGACGTGGCCGTCGCCCGGGGCGACGGCCGGTGGTGGCGGTACCGGGCGGACCTCGGCGGCCAGCTGCGCGACCGTGAGGTGGACGCGCCGGTGCGTACCGAGCCGGCCGAGCACGAGCTGGTCCGACCGCTGACCGTGGGCAGCGTCGGGGTGGGTGAGCTGCGGGTCCACTTCGCCCGGTCGGCCCCGCCCAGCGCTCGGGAACGGGACGCCGTCGCGGCCTTCGGCGACGCCCTGGCCGCCGCCCTGCACGACGCGGCCACCCACCGGGAGCTGCGGCTGGTCACCGCGCGCTCCTCGTACGAGGCGGTGCACGACCAGCTCACCGGGCTGGTCAACCGGGCCGCCATGCTCGACCAGGGCGACCAGGCGTTGCGCAAGCTCGCCCACGATCACCCGGTGGCGTTGCTGCTGCTCGACATCAACCAGTTCAAAGAGGTCAACGACACGCTCGGGCACGCGGCCGGGGACCAGCTGCTGCGGCTGACCGCGAGCCGGCTGACGGCCCTCGCCCGCTCCGGTGACCTGCTGGGCCGGCTCGGCGGAGACGAGTTCGCCCTGCTGCTGACCGCGGTTCCGGTGGTCGGTGACCGCGCCGGGCCGATGGCGTACGCGCTGCGGCAGGCCCGGGAGATCGCCGAGCGGCTCGCCGCGCCGACCGAGGTCGCGGGCGTGCGGATGTCCGTCGAGGTCTCGGTGGGCGTGGTGGTCGCCGACGCGGGCGCCGCCGATCTGACCGAGCTGCTGCGCCGGGCCGACATCGCGATGTACCAGGCGAAGGAGGGCGGCGGCAGCGTCGCCGCGTACGACAGCTCCCGGGACGCCGCGAGCACCGACCATCTGGCGCTGCTCGCCGAGCTGCGGGAGGCGCTGGCGGCCGACGACCAGCTGGTGTTGGCGTTGCAGCCGGCGGTGGACCTGGCCACCGGCGCCCCGACCGGCGTGGAGGCGCTGATCCGCTGGCGGCACCCGCGCCGCGGCTGGCTCGGCCCGGCCGACTTCATCCGCCCGGTGGAGAACAGCGAACAGCTCGGCGCCTTCACCCGGTACGTGCTGGACAAGGCCCTCGCGGTCGCCGCCGACTGGGCCCGCCTGGGGCTGGACGTGCCGATCTCGGTGAACCTGTCGGCGCGCAGCCTGCTCGACCCCCGGCTGCCGGCGGAGATCGGCGAGGCGCTGCGCCGGCACCAGGTGCCGCCGCGCCGCCTGGTCCTGGAGATCACCGAGACGGTGGTGATGAGCGAGCTGGAGATCATCGACGAGGTGCTCGCCACGCTGCGCGCGATGGGGGTGCAGCTCGCCGTCGACGACTTCGGCACCGGCTTCTCGTCGTTGACCTTCCTCACCCGGATCGCCGTGGACGAGCTGAAGGTCGACCGCTCGTTCGTGATCCGGATGGCCGACTCGCCGGAGGCGGCGGCGATCGTCCGGACCACCGTGGGGCTCGCCCACGAGCTGGGCCTGCGGGTGGTCGCCGAGGGGGTGGAGACCGCCGAGCAGCGGAACGCCCTGGCCGAGCTGGGTTGCACCGCCGCCCAGGGCTACCACTTCTTCAAGCCGATGCCGGCCGACAAGATCGGCGCGGTCCTCGGGTCGCTGCTCGACGCCGCCCCCGGCAACGTCTTCCCGCTCCGCGCCGACGGCGCCTCCTGAGTCCCCGGCACCGACCCGGGGCGGCCGGACGTCCGGCCGCCGCGCCGTCCCGCGCCGCCGGAGTGGACCGGCGCGCGGAACCCGGCGGCTCAGCCGCGCGGCAGCACGTCGTCGACCACGCCCGGCAGCGCCGACCAGTCGGCGGAGGCGACGCTGGCGTGGGCCCGAGCCAGCTCGGCCACCCGGGCCGCCGCCGCGTCCGGGTCGGCGCCGACCGTCGGCGGCACGTTCTGCGCGTCGGTCATCACCAGCAGGTAGTGGTTGGTGTCGTACCAGGCGGTGTCGATCCCGCCGCTGACGTACGCCGTCGCGTCCCCGTCGAAGAGCACGAACCAGGGGCGCAGGGCGGTCTCGGCGTACCGGATGCGCGGGTCGCCGGCCTGCGCGTTGTGCACGGCGGGGAACGCCTGCGCCCTGGGCAGGGCGCCGGCCGCCGACAGGCCGGCCAGGTACCGGGCGTACTCGACGTCGGTCCGGAGCGTGTCGGTCGGATTGTCCTCCTCGACGGTGCCCGGGATCAGCTCCACGATCACCCGGCCGGCGAGCTGTCCCCGGGTCGGCCAGGCGTCGGCGCGGGCGGCGGCGTCGAGGGAGGCGTGGCCGGCGAGCAACTCGGCCGGGCGGAACACCGCGGCGCCCAACCGGGCCGCGAGCACCGCGTCGAGCTGGGCGGGCCCCTGACCGGTGCGGCCGCTGAAGCCCGTCTTCAGCTCCAGCTTGAGGATGAGCGGGCCGGTCCCCGGGTGCGCGGCCAGCCAGAGCCGGATGTCGTCGAGGCAGTGCTCCAGGTTCCTGTTCCGGGTGCCGGTGTAGAGCTGGGCGGCGCTGGTGGCCGCGACGCAGTTGTTGTCGTTGCCGATCGGGTTGGAGTGGCTGACCCGCCACTGCCGGGCGATGACGTCCGGCCAGACGTCCAGCTCGATCAGCCCGGGCCGGGCGTCGAGGGCCTGGGCCAGGTAGGTGTAGGTGCCGCGCTCGTACGCGTTGTGCGTCCCGACGGTGGTGGCCGCCGAGACCCGGGTGTCCACGGGGACCGCGGCGGACGCGGGCGTGGGGGCGAGGGTGGCGGTGACCAGGGCGGCGAGGCCGAGCAGGGCGGGGAGTCTGCGCATGACGTCTCCTTCTCCGGGGACCGGCGGTGGTGGCCGGCCGGCATGCGCCTGATTCAAATCAATGAATGTGAATATTGGAAGGCCGCTCGGTATCCGGCCGGCCGGCCTGGCGGAACGGGGCGCCCCATCGCGGCGACGATCGAGGGCGACCTCCGACAGGTCGGCCCGGCGCTGGATATGGTCGTCGGGTGAACCGACTCGCGAACGCCACGTCGCCGTACCTGCTCCAGCACGCCGACAACCCGGTCGACTGGTGGCCGTGGTGCGACGAGGCGTTCGCCGAGGCGAAGCGGCGCGACGTGCCGGTGCTCATCTCGGTCGGCTACGCCGCCTGCCATTGGTGCCACGTGATGGCGCACGAGTCGTTCGAGAACGAGGCCGTCGGCCGGCTGGTCAACGACGGTTTCGTCGCCATCAAGGTGGACCGCGAGGAGCGGCCGGACGTCGACGCCGTCTACATGACCGCCACCCAGGCGATGACCGGCCAGGGCGGCTGGCCGATGACCGTCGTCGCCACCCCGGACGGCACCCCCTTCTTCTGCGGCACCTACTTTCCGCGGGCGAACTTCATCCGGCTGCTGGAGTCCGTGGGCACCGCGTGGCGGGACCAGCGGGAGGCGGTGCTCCGGCAGGGCGCCGCGGTGGTCGAGGCGATCGGCGGGGCCCAGGCCGTCGGCGGGACGAGCGCGCCGCTCACCGCCGACCTGCTCGACGCCGCCGCCGCGCAGCTCGCCACGGAGTACGACCGGACGAACGGCGGCTTCGGCGGGGCGCCGAAGTTCCCGCCGCACATGAACCTGCTCTTCCTGCTCCGCCACCACCAGCGCACCGGTTCCGCGCAGAGCCTGGAGATCGTCCGGCACACCTGCGAGGCGATGGCCCGCGGCGGCATCAACGACCAACTGGCCGGCGGCTTCGCCCGCTACTCCGTCGACGGGCACTGGACCGTGCCGCACTTCGAGAAGATGCTCTACGACAACGCGCTGCTGCTGCGGGTCTACACCCAGCTCTGGCGGCTCACCGGCGACCGGCTGGCCCGGCGGGTGGCCCGGGACACCGCCCGGTTCCTCGCCGACGAGCTGCACAAGCCGGGGGAGGGCTTCGCCTCTGCCCTGGACGCGGACACCGAGGGCGTCGAGGGGCTCACCTACGCCTGGACGCCGGCCCAGCTCGTCGAGGTGCTCGGCGAGGAGGACGGCCGGTGGGCCGCCGACCTCTTCGCGGTCACCGAGGAGGGCACCTTTGAGCACGGGATGAGCGTGCTGCGGCTGGCCCGGGACGTCGACGACGCGACCCGGCGGTGCGCGCGCGCTGGCAGGCGGTGGTCGGGCGGCTGCTGGCCGCCCGGGACACCCGCCCGCAGCCCGCCCGCGACGACAAGGTGGTGGCCGCCTGGAACGGCCTGGCGATCACCGCGATCGCCGAGTTCCTTCAGGTCGCCGCCGTCTACGCGTCCCCCGACGACGAGGACGCGAACCTGATGGACGGGGTCGCCATCGTCGCCGACGGCGCGCTGCGGGACACCGCCGAGCACCTGGCGAAGGTGCACCTCGTGGACGGGCGGCTGCGCCGGGTCTCCCGGGACGGGGTGGTCGGCGAGCCGGCCGGCGTGCTGGAGGACTACGGCTGTGTGGCCGAGGCGTTCTGCGCCATGCACCAGCTCAGCGGTGAGGGGCACTGGCTGGAGCTCGCCGGTCAGCTTCTCGACGTCGCGCTGGCCCGGTTCGCCGCGCCCGACGGCGGGTTCTTCGACACCGCCGACGACGCCGAGCGGCTGGTCACCCGGCCGGCGGACCCGACCGACAACGCCACCCCGTCCGGGCGGTCGGCGATCGTCGCGGCGCTGGTGGCGTACGCGGCGCTGAGCGGGGAGGTGCGGTACCGGGAGGCCAGCGAAACCGCCCTGTCGACCGTCGCGCCGCTCGTCGGCCGGCACGCGCGGTTCACCGGGTACGCCGCCACCGTCGGCGAGGCGCTGCTCTCCGGGCCGTACGAGATCGCGGTGGTCACCGACGATCCGGCCGAGGACCCGCTGGTCCGCGCGGCGCACCGGTACGCCCCGCCTGGCGCGGTGACCGTGGCGGGCCGTACCGACCAGCCCGGCGTGCCGCTGCTCGCCGACCGGCCGGCGCTGGACGGCCGTTCCACCGCGTACGTCTGCCGGGGTTTCGTCTGCGACCGGCCGGTCACCTCGGTCGACGACCTGGTCGCCCAGTTGGGCTGACCCGGCGGCCGGTCACGGCCAGAGCAGCTCGCGGTCCCACCCGCGCTCGGTGCGGCGGTAGCGCAGCCGGACGTGCCGGCGTTCCCGGTCGGCCTGCCAGAACTCCACCGTCGTCGGCACGACGGCGTAGACGGTGTGGGTCTCGGCGACCAGGTCGGGGTCGGCGGTCAGCCGGGCGCGGACGTCGGCCAGCTCCCGGTCCAGCTCGGCCCGGTCGGTGAGCACGGCGCTCTGCCGGCCGGCCAGGGTGGCGATCCGGGAGCCCTCGGGCCGGGCCAGGAAGTCCTGCCGGGAGACGGCCGGGTCGGCGGCCCGGGCGGCGCCGCGGACCCGGACCTGGCGGCCCTGCTCCCGCCAGTGGAAGGTGAGCGCGACCCGGGGGTCGGCGGCGAGCTGGCGACCCTTGGCGCTGATCGCGCTGGTGGCGAAGTGCCAGCCGGTCGGGTCGAGGTCCTTGAGGATCAGCACCCGGGCGTCCGGCGCGCCGTCGGCGTCGACGGTCGACAGGGTCATCGCGTGCGGCTCGTCCACACCGGCGGCGACGGCCTCGGTGAGCCAGTCGGCGAAGAGCGTCATCGGCTCCGCCGGCGCGCCGGCCGGGTCGAAGGACGGCATCTGGTGGGCCAGCACCGGCAGTGCGCGCAGTGTCTCGCGGGTCGTCATGAGCTGATCATCCCAGCCCGGCGACTCCGTCAGTCCTCCGCGTCGCCGCTCGGGCGGCCTCCCGTGCCGGGCGTGCTCCCCGCCCCGGCTGCGGGGTCGCGCAGCGCGAGCGGCAGCGTATCGAACCAGTCGAGCACCGCCCGCTCGTACGCCAGACCGAAGCGCAAGGTGGCCACCGAGTACGGGTCGATGGCGTCCGCCTCCTCGGGGAGCGCGGCGGCCACCTGCTCGTACCCGGCCAGCCGTTCGGCGTGCGCGGCCCGGTGCTGCGCCAGGAACGCCGCCATCCGGTCCGCCGGCAGGTGCCGGCCGAAGAGCACGGTGAGCAGCAGGGGGAACCGGATGGTCTCCTCGGCCGGCGGCCGGGCGGCCCACTCGGCGAAGGCGGCCCGGCCGGCCTCGGTGATCTCGTACGGCTGCCGGTCGCGGCGGCCGCGCTCGCCGGCCCGGACCAGTCCGGCGGCGGCCATCGCGCTCAGTTCCCGATAGACCTGGCTCTGGGTGAGTGACCAGAACGCGCCGATCCGCTGCTCGGCGACCGTCACCAGGTCCCAGCCGGTCATCGGGTCGTCGTGCAGGAAGCCCAGCAGGGAGGCGGTGGTGGCGTTCAACGGCCGGTCTGGCATGGGCTGGCGCTCCTTCGCGTTTTCGCTTGACATCCCATTGTGTCAGGTCGCAGGATCAAGCCATCGACCTCCCACAGTGGGAGGTCACGGGGGAGTCGTCATGCACACCGTTCTCGTCCTCATCCACGCGGCCAGCGGCACCACCGGCCTGCTGCTCGCGCTGCCGATCCTCCTCGCCCCCAAGCGCCGCGGCCGGCACACCCTGCTCGGCCGGATCTACGCGGTGGCCGCCGTCGGGCTCAGCCTGAGCGCGCTGGGGCTCTTCGCCCTGGACCCCGCCCGTCTCTGGGGGCTGGCGATCCTCGGCGTGCTGACGCTGGGCTGGCTGCTCGGCGGGCTCTGGTTCGCCCGCCGCCGACCCGGGGGCCTCGGCGGCCGGGGCTGGCGGGTGTGGCACCTGAACCTGATGGGCAGCACCGTGATCGCCTTCGTGACCGGCTTCGCCGTACAGATGACCGACGGCAACCTGGTCGCCTGGCTCGCGCCCACGGCGGTCGGCTCGCTGCTGATCGCCCGGCGCACCGCCCGGGAGCTGGCCCGTGCCCCGCGCCGCGTCGTGGTGAGCGCGGCGGGCTGATCCCGCCCTCCGGGCCGGGACCGGCGCCCGCCCCGATAGGCTGGCGGCGCTATGGATTCCCGTACCGGACTGCCTGTTGTCGGCATGGTGGGCGGCGGCCAGCTGGCCCGAATGACCCACCAGGCCGCGATCGCCCTCGGCCAGTCGCTGCGCGTGCTGGCACTTGCCCCCGACGACGGCGCCGCGCTGGTCGCGGCCGACGTCCAGTACGGCGACCACACCGACCTGACCGCGTTGCGCACCTTCGCCAAGGGCTGCGACGTGGTCACCTTCGACCACGAGCACGTGCCGACCGAGCACATCCGGGCCCTCGCCGACGAGGGGGTGAAGCTCTTCCCCCCGGCCGACGCGCTGCTGCACGCGCAGGACAAGCGGGTGATGCGGGAGCGCCTCGGTGAGCTGGGTGCGCCGAACCCGGCCTGGCGGCCCGTGGCGGAGCCCGCCGACCTGATGGCCTTCGGCGACCAGGTGGGCTGGCCGGTGGTGCTGAAGGCGGCCCGGGGCGGCTACGACGGGCGCGGCGTCTGGATGGTGGCGGACGCGACACAGGCGGCCGAGCTGGCCCCGACCCTGCTGGCCGGGGGCACCTCGCTGATCGTCGAGGAGCGGGTGGCGCTGCGCCGGGAGCTGGCGGTGCAGGTGGCGCGCTCGCCGTTCGGCCAGGTGGCCGCGTACCCGGTGGTCGAGACCGTGCAGCGGGACGGGATCTGCGTGGAGGTGCTGGCCCCCGCGCCGGGCCTGCCCGAGGAACTGGCCGTCGCCGCCCAGCAGCTCGCCATCGACCTGGCCACCGCGCTCGGCGTGGTCGGCCTGCTCGCGGTGGAGCTCTTCGAGACCCCCAGCGGGCTGGTGGTCAACGAGCTGGCGATGCGTCCGCACAACTCGGGGCACTGGACCATCGAGGGGGCCCGGACCTCACAGTTCGAACAGCACCTGCGGGCGGTGCTCGACTACCCGATGGGGGACACCTCGCTAACCGCGCCGGTGGTGGTGATGGCGAACGTGCTCGGCGGGCAGCCGGGCGGGATCCCCGTTGACGAGCGGTTGCACCACCTGTTCGCCGCCGAGCCGGGCGCCAAGGTGCACCTGTACGGCAAGCAGGTGCGCCCCGGCCGCAAGATCGGGCACGTCACGGTGCTCGGCGACGACCTGGACGACGTACGGGCACGGGCCGCGCGGGCCGCCCGCTGGCTGCGGGAGGGGCACGAGTGAGCACCGTCGGGCTGATCATGGGCAGCGACTCCGACTGGCCGACCATGAAGGCCGCCGCCGAGGCGCTGGACGAGTTCGAGGTGCCGTACGAGGTCGCCGTGATCTCGGCCCACCGCACCCCGGTCAAGATGATCGAGTACGGCCGGGACGCCGCGGACCGCGGCCTCAAGGTGATCATCGCGGGTGCCGGCGGCGCCGCCGCCCTGCCCGGGATGGTCGCCTCGGTCACCCCGCTGCCGGTGATCGGTGTGCCGGTGCCGCTGAAGCACCTCGACGGGATGGACTCACTGCTGTCCATCGTGCAGATGCCGGCCGGCGTGCCCGTGGCCACCGTGTCGATCGGCAACGCCCGTAACGCCGGCCTGCTGGCCGTGCGCATCCTGGCCGCCGCCGACCCGGCGCTGCTGAAGCGGATGGCCGCGTACCAGACGGGCCTGGAGGAACTGGTCGCCGAGAAGGACGCCGCCCTCCGCGCCTCCCTCGGCTGATCCAACTCGCCGGTCCGCCGGCTGCGGGACTGCCGTCAGGCTGACGGCGTTCGCCGCCATTGCGCACCGGGCTCGCGGCCTCGTGCAGAGCGTCACCATCCGCCAGCCCGTCGTGTGGTCACTCCGCGTGATCCGTGGGTCGGGAGGCGATTGTCCTCACACCGCCTTTGCTCTGCTTCACTCCACGCAACACCGGCGCTGAGCTGGCATTTCTCTATCGCTCATGCGGTAGGCCGTGGTCGCGGCTGTCACCGTCCGTTGCTGTTGCGTCGGCTACAGCAGAGCAAAGGGGATACGACGGCACTCTGCGTCCGGCGGGCTCGACGCGGACAGTGAGGAAGGCCCGATCAACCCAGGTCGGTTCGTCCGCCGAATCGGACCGGATCCGCCGCCCCCGCACAGACGAGCTTCATCGCATGCCGCGCAACGCGGTCTGCAGGCGTTCCTGTGCGCGGCGGCGGCGCTCGTTGCTCGCCCCGAGCACCAGCAGCACGAAGCCGACCGGAATCAGCACCAGCCACGGCCCGAGGCTGAACAACGCGTGCACCGCCGCGATCGCGGTGACCGTGGCACCCACGATCACCGGCGCCTGCTGCCGGCTGGTCGAGCCGAAGATCAGCACCGCCACCGCGCCGAGCAGCAGCAGCACCTGCCGCAGCATGCTGGAATCGGTGGCCAGCACGATGGCCAGGGTCGGCACGAACGCGGTCACCAGCGCCGGCCCGTACGCGAGCCAGCTCGACAGGTCCGGCCGGTGGCGCAGCTCCAGCACCCCCACCAGCAGGGCGAGCGCGGCGAACGGCAGGGTGTACGCCTCGGGCAGCGCCACGTCGGCCACCCGCATCAGGATCCACCAGGCGCTGATCTCGCAGGCCACCACCGCCCAGAACAGGATCCGCCGCTCCACCGGCCGCCGGCCCTGCCGGCTCGCGGCCACCCCGAGGACGGCGCCCCAGGCGACCAGCAGCGCGGCGATGTGCCGGGGGGAGTCGAAGGCCAGCGCCAGCGCGATGAGGGCGGCCGCGTACCCGCTCCACTCCACGGTGGCCGCCTCCCGGTACGCCTCTGGGCGGCGCAGCCGGGGCAGGGTGGCGGCGAAGACCTGCAGCGCCGCCCCCACCGCCAGCACCCCGAACGCGGACCAGACGGCGGCCAGCCCCACCACCAGGCCGAGGGTGAGCACGAACAACTCCGCCATCAGCGAGGCGAACAGCCAGCCGAGGATGCGCGCCCGCTGCGTGGTGCCGAAGAGCGCGGCGACCACGCCGACGCCGACCGCCCCGCCCAGGGTGAAGAGGGTCAGCTCCCGGGTGGCGAGGCTGCCGGCCAGCCCGGCGCCCCCGGCGGCCAGCCCGATCGCGAAGACCAGCACCCGGGCCACCCGAAGCGACCGGGCTGGCTCGGCCAGCGGCGGCGGCGGGGTCAGGGCCAGCCCGAGCATCGAGATGGTGAAGACCACCAGCCCGGCGAGCGAGCTCTCCGGCCAACCGTGGCCGAGCGCCACCGGGGTGATCAGCAGGGTGACTGCGGCGCCGGGCAGCACCACCGGCACGGCCCGGGAACGCCGGCCGCCGCTGAACCCGGTGGCGGCCAACGCGGCGGTCACCGTGAGCAGCAGCGCGGTCAGCACGTGCGTCGGGTCGACCGCGTCGGGCGGCGGGGTGAGCAGTTCCGGCGGCGGTCCCTGCCAGATCCGGGACAGTGACCGGAGCGGCTCGACCAGCGCGACCAGCAGCGGCGGCGCGAGCGTCACCAGCGCCAGCGTGGTGGGCAGCACCGCCGCCGCGAGCGCCCGGCGGCCGGGCTGACCCGCCAGCGCAGCTCCGTCCGGTCGTCCGGCAGCCGGCGCAGCGCCCCGTCCAGCAGCACCGACCAGCGGCGTACCGGCCGGGCCGAGCCGGTCGGCGGGGTGGTGGCCGCCCGGACCAGTTCGGCGAGCACGCCGAGCAGCGCCGCAGCGGCCGCGTACACCCCGGAGGGCAGGCGGGTGACGATCGCGGCCATGGCGCTGACGGTCGCGCCGCCGACCACGGCCACGCTCGCGTAGGGCAGGTACTGCGGGACCTGCCGGCGGACCACCGCCACCGCCGCCAGGCCGAGGCTGGACGCGGCCAGCGCGGCGGTCACCACCACCTGCGGGGAGTGCTCGAACTCGGCGGCCAGGGCCGCCACCGCGCCGGGGAGCGCGAGCAGGGCGGCACCGGCCGCCGCGCCGCCCACCTGTACCAGGTGCGGCGGCATCCCGTCGGTCTCGATGTTCTCCACCAGCGGCGGCGCGAGGCTCCGGGCCAGGGCGGCCACCACCACGCCGATCAGCGCGATGCTGCCGAGCGCCAGCGCGGTGGTCCACGGCCGGACCAGCCCGGCGCCGGCCGCGTGCAGGGCGACCACTCCGGCCACCGTGGCCCGGGACAGCGCCGCGCGGGGGTCGATCGCCGCGACCGCCGCCATGCCGAAGACCGTGGCGACCGCGGCGCCCACCAGGACCGGCGACCACCAGGGCAGGTCGAAGGCGGCCGGGGTGCCGATGGTCGCCAGCACGACGGCCACCCCCGCCACGTCGTACTTCCACGGCGGCGGCAGCAGGATGCCGGCGGCGACGGCCAGCATCGCCAGCGCGACGGGGGCCTGCCAGGTCGACCCGCCGGTCGGCGCGGCCGGCCAGCCGGTCAGGTCGCCGGCCCAGATCGGGCCCGGAGTGGCCAGCACGCCGACCCCACCGCGCAACGCGGTCCAGGCGGCGATCAGGCCGATCAGAGCGCCGCCGACAGTGATGCCGAGGATCGGTCCCCGGCGCCAGTCCTCCGGCATCGCCCGCGCCGCCACCGCGACCACCAGGACGAGCGCGGCCGCCACCACGAGCTGCCCGCCGGGCGCGAGCACGGCGGCGATCCGGGCCAGAGTGGCGATCAGGGCCACGGTGGTCCCGGCGGCGGCCAGATCGGACCCGTCCAACGAGAGGTCGGAGCGGCGCCCCCGGTCGATGGACGGGGCGAGGAAGAGCAGCACCGCGGCGACGATCAGCAGCGCGCCCACCCAGGCGTCGGCGCTGGTCGTGCCGGGTGCCCCGAACGCGGCCGCGGCGACCGCCAGCGCGCCGAGGCCGGTACCCACGGCGTGCGGCAGGCTGAGGTGCCGCTGCGCGACCTGGCGGATCGAGGCGTAGCCGAGGGTGACGCAGACGCCGAGGAAGCTCGCCGCGAGCGCCGGGACGGTGACCTCGCGCAGGCTCGCCGGGGTGGGGGTCGGGTCGGTGGGCACCGTGGCGGCGACGAACGCGGCCACCGCCCCCGGCAGTGCGAACGCCGCCCCGCCGGCGGCCCAGCCGGAGACCGTGTCCGCCGCGGCCGGGGCGATCCTGATCCGGGGCGCGAGCGAGACCAGCGCGCCGGCCAGGAACAGGGTGGTCAGCGCGGCGGTGGTCAGCGCCGGGCGGGAGAGCGCCGCGCCGGCACCGGCCAGGCCCAACCCGGTCGCGGCGACCGAGTGCACCACGGCGGAACGTCTGCCGTCCGCCGACAGCCCCAGCACACCGACGCCCACCGCGGTGAGCAGCATCGGCCAGGGGGCGATCGTCCAGCCCAGCCCGAGGGAGGCCGGCACGGCGAGCGCGGTCAGCGCGGCCCCGAGCACGGCGAACTCGCGCCGGATCTCCGGGGGCAGGGCGACCATCGCGGCGATCGTCAGCAGGAAGGCGCTCGCGGCGAGCTGCCACCCGGTCGGGCCGACCGCCGCCGCCAGCGTGGCGTGCCACCGGTCCAGGTCCGCCGCCCAGGCGGGCAACGCCGCCCGGACCGGCGCCAGCCCGGCCCGCAGCGCGCCGCCGGCCACCACCAGCCCGCTGACCGTCAGGGCCACGGCCGAGGCCAGCTGCGGCCCGCGCCGGGCCGCCTCCGGTACGGCCCGTACGGCCAGCCCGGTGACCGTGATCACCGCGGCGATGAGCAGCAGCGACCGGCCGGGGAAGGCGACCGAGGCGATCCGGCCCAGCGCGCCGATCACGGCGAGGGTGACGATGCCGGCGCCGACGTCGGGCAGCGGCGCTCGACGCAGCACCAGCGTGCCGGCCAGCCCCACCAGCGCGGCGAGCAGCAGCACCGCGCCCGCGCCGGTGGCGACCGGCACCGTGTCGGCGCGCAGCAGCGCGGTGACCGCGTACGCCAGGGCGACCGCGACCGCCGCGCCGTGCAGCACCCAGGTCAGCTCGCCCAGCCAGGGCACCGGCCGGGCCGGGCCGGTCGGCGGGGTGGCAGCCTCCGCGCCGAGCACCTCGGCGGACTCCTCCGGGTCCGTCTCCGGGCGTCCCTCGGCGGCCCGCGGCGGGGGTGGCGGCGGGGTGGGCAGGTCACGCCGACCGGTCGCTCGAGGATCACCGCCGAGCGGGCCAGCGCGAGGTCGACCACCGCGACCACGGTCAGCACCAGCGCCCAGCCGGCCGGCCCGGTGATCCGGTCGTACGCCAGCAGCGGCAGCACCGGCTGGGCGGCGAGCACGGTGGCGAAGCGCGGCGCGCGCAGCCCGGTCCATTGGGCGTACCCGAAGGCCACCAGGGTGGTCATCAGGAAGATCGACCCGGCGAAGACCGCGCCCGAGGCGCCGCCGCCGATCCGGTCGACCGCCCAGAGGGCGTACCCGGCCAGCGGCACCAGCAGCAGGCCGACCGCGGCGATCGTCTCGGCGGTGGAGGTGAGCCCGCGGCGGGCCAGCACCGGCGGGGCGAGCAGCATCAGCACCGTCGCGACCACCAGCACGCCCAGCCGGGCCAACGCGTCCATCGAGCTGGTGGCGACCGCGGCGAAGACCACCGCGGCCACGCCGAGCAGCAGCGCGCCGAGCCCGAGCGGGATGTTCTGCGCGCGTCGGCGCGAGCCGGTGCCGGCGGAGGTCTACCGGCCGCTGGCCGTGGTGCCGCCGGACCGTACGCTGGCCGACCTGCTGCTGTCGATGCGGC
>NZ_JAEVHJ010000113.1:0-19925 GCF_016802855.1 Micromonospora sp. ATA51
CCGCCGGGGTCGGCACCTCGCCGCGACGAGCTGGCAGCTCGTTGCGGGCGGCCTGCTGATCGTGCCGCTGGCCGCCGCCGTCGAGGGCGCGCCGGCCGTACCGGACCGGCCCGCCCTGCTCGGGTACGCCTGGCTCGGACTGGTCGGCACCGCCGGGGCGTACGCGCTCTGGTTCCGGGGGGTCGCGCTGCTGCCGGTGACCCGGGTGTCGGTGCTGGGCGCGCTCAGCCCGCTGACCGCCGCCGCGTTCGGCTGGCTGGTGCTCGGCCAAGCGCTCGGCCCGGTGCAGCTCGCTGGCTTCGTCGTGGCGGTCACCGCGATGGTGGTCGGCCAGCTGCCCGGTCAGCCGGCGAGCAACCGACGCCAGTCGGGGCCGTCGCGGTCCACCCGGTCAGGCAGCGCGCCGGGCGACAGCTCCGCCGCCGCGGCGCGCGGCAGGACGAACCGGTGCACGGCGGCCGGGCCGGCCGCGTCCGACTCGTCGAGCATCCAGCGCACCTCGTCGACGGTCCAGCCCAGCCCCGCCCGGCCGGCGATCTCCCGGACCAGCCGCAGGCCCACCCGGGTGTCGTCGTCGTAGAAGCGCACACACCAGTGGTGCGCCCACATGCCCAGCGCACGCAGCCCGGCCACGTCCAGCGAACCGGCGAGCCGGCCGCAGGCGGTCTCCGGAAAGGCCCGCCCCGGGTCGTCGGCGCGGTCCCGCTCGATCGCGCCGTAGGCTGCCGGCGCCACCACCCGCATCCGGTCGTAGAAGCCCTGCACCACCGCGCGGTCCAGCCGGACCCGTCCGGACCGCATCAGCGGGCACCTCGCCCGGCCACGCTCGCCATCCCCCGCACCTTTTCTTGAGTTGGTGGCGGGACGGTACCGGCCGCGACCGACACTTTCGGCCCGGAAATCGTTGCCACGTCAGGGATAGCTGGCCCGAGCTGGGGCGTCTGTAGCTGTGACAGTGAGAACGGGGAGGGTGGGTGGACGAGGGCGAACGGGCCCGGCTGGCCGACTTCGTGGCGAGCCGCACCCCGGCGCTGATGCGGGTCGCGTACCTGCTCACCGGGGACCGGCACGCCGCCGAGGACCTGGTCCAGTCGGCGCTGGCCAGGACCATCCCGAAGTGGCGGACGCTGCGGCACGCCGACCCGGAGGGTTACCTGCGCGCGGTCATGTACCGGGAGCAGGCGGAGGCGGCCTGCCAACCCCGCACGGAGTCCCCGCCGACCTCCGCACGGCCAGGTCCGAATCCCGCCAGCCGTCGCCCCGAGCGGCGAGGCAGTATCGGTGGCGTGGAGTTGGACTTCGAACGGTGCTACCGGGCCGTGGACAGCCGTGACCAGCGGTTCGACGGCTGGTTCTACACCGGCGTGACCTCGACCGGGATCTACTGCCGGCCGTCCTGCCCGGCGACGACGCCGAAGCGGCAGAACGTCCGGTTCTTCCCGTCGGCCGCCGCGGCGCAGGGCGCCGGGTTGCGGGCCTGCCGCCGCTGCCGCCCCGACGCGGCGCCGGGCTCGCCACAGTGGGACGTCCGGGCCGACGTGGTCGGGCGGGCGATGCGGCTGATCGCCGACGGGGTGGTCGACCGGGACGGCGTACCGGGGTTGGCGGCCCGGCTGGGCTACACCGAGCGGCACCTGCACCGGATGCTCCGCGCCGAACTGGGCGCCGGGCCGCTCGCGCTGGCCCGCGCCCAGCGCGCCCAGACCGCCCGGATCCTCATCGAGACCACCGGCCTGGGCATGGCCGAGATCGCGTTCGCCGCCGGGTTCGGCAGCGTCCGGCAGTTCAACGACACGGTCCGGGAGGTGTACGCGGCGGCCCCGTCCGAGCTGCGGGTCAGCCGGGGCGGCCAGCCGGCGGCCGGCGGGGCGGGCACGATCACGCTGCGGCTGGCGTACCGGCCGCCGTTGCACGCGGCGGCGCTGCTCGACTTCCTCGCGCTGCGGGCGCTGCCCGGCGTGGAGGAGGTCCGCGACGGGACGTACCGCCGGGGGTTGCGGCTGCCGCACGGGACCGGCGAGGTGGCGCTGACCCCGGCCGACGGGCACGTGTCCGCGACCCTGCGGCTGGCCGACATGCGCGACCTGGCCCCCGCGGTCGCTCGCTGTCGCCGCCTGCTCGACCTCGACGCCGACCCCACCGCCGTCGACGAGACCCTCGCCCACGATCCCGCCCTGGCGCCGGCGGTGCGGGCGGAACCGGGAGTCCGTCTCCCCCGCGCCGTCGACGGCTTCGAGATGGCGCTCCGCGCCATCACCACCCAACAGGTCTCCCTCCAGTCCGCCCGAACCACCCTCACCCGCCTCCTCCAGGCAGCCACCCCCACCCCCGACCCCGCCGTCCACCCCGATGTTGCCGTCGAGCACGGCGTGTCGGGACAACGACTTCATGATCGACCCGAGCGGGGTGGGGCGCTGCGGGGGTTCCTCACGGCGGAGGAGGTGGTGGGGTTGCCGGATGGCGCCTTCCGGATGCCGCCGTGCGGCGGGAGACGATCCGGGGGGTGGCGCGGGCGGTGGTGGACGGGGGGCTCGGAGCTGGAGCCGGGTGGGGATCGGGAGGGAGACCGTACGGCGGCTGACGGCGCTGCCCGGGATCGGGCCGTGGACCGCCGGCTACGTGGCGATGCGGGCCCTCGGCGACCCGGACGTCTTCCTCCCCACCGACCTCGCCGTACGCCGGGGCGCTGCCGCGCTCGGCCTGCCCACCGACCCGAAGAACCTCGACGCGTACGCCGACCGCTGGCGCCCCTGGCGGTCGTACGCGGTGATCCGACTCTGGAGAGCAGCATGACCATCCTGGACAGCAGCGTCATCGACACGCCCGCCGGCCCGCTGAGCATCCTGACCGGCCCCGACGGGGCGGTCCGCGCGGCCGGTTTCACCGCCGACCCGGCCGGCCTGCTGCCGCTGACCCACCCGAGCCTGCGCGGCGAGCTGCGGGACCGACCGGATCTCGGCCCGGTGACCGTGGCCGTCCGCTCCTACCTGGACGGTGACCTGACCGCGATCGACGCGGTGCCGGTGGAGCAGCACAGCGGGGGCGAGTTCATGAGCCACGCCTGGCAGGTGCTCCGCGAGGTGAAGCCGGGCGAGCCGGTGACGTACACCGGTTTCGCCGGGCTGGCCGGCGCCCCGCGGCGGTCCGCGCCGCCGCGGCCGCCTGCGCCCGCAACGCCGCCGCGCTCTTCGTCCCCTGCCACCGGGTGCTGCGCACCGACGGGACACTCGGCGGCTACCGCTGGGGGTTGGACGTGAAGAAGTGGCTTCTCGGTCATGAGCGGCGGTTGACGGCAAGCTGACACCGGCACCGCCACCGTTTGCCGCTACCGTCGGGTAGTGCCTGCGCAGAGCGACGGCGACCCGGCGGCCCGGGACGGCGCCGGCCGGCATCCGCTGCGCAACCTCTGGCGGCTGCGCCCCTACCTGCGCCCGTACGCGGTGGAGTTCGCCTGGCTGCTCGTCGCGGCCCTCGCGGCCACCGCGGCCAGCCTGGCCGTACCGCTGGTGGTGCAGCGGGTGGTGGACGGACCCGTCGCCGGGCACGACGCGGCCGGGCTGTTCCGGCTCGGCCTGCTCGCCCTCCTGCTCGGCCTGGCCGAGGCCGTGCTGATCTTCATCCGGCGGTGGACCCAGTCCTCCTCCTCGGTCGGCATGGAGGCGGCCATCCGCGCCGACATCTACGCCCACCTGCAACGCCTGCCGGCCGGCTTCCACGACCGGTGGCAGTCGGGCCAACTGCTCTCCCGGATCACCAGCGACCTGTCGGTGATCCGCCGGTTCCTCTCCTTCGGCCTGCTCTTCCTGATCCTCAACCTGGTCACCTACCTGGCCGTGGTGGTGCTGCTGGTCCGCCTGCACCCGGCGCTGGGACTGCTGGTGGCGGCCAGCGCGGTGCCGCTGTTCCTGATCAGCCGCCGGTTCGCCCGGCACTACCACGCCGCCTCCCGCCGGATGCAGGACCAGCAGGGCGACGTGGCCACGCTGGTCGAGGAGACGGCGCAGGGGCTGCGCACCATGCGGGCGTACGGACGGGGGCCGGAGCTGGCGGCCCGGTTCACCGGCGGCGCCCGCGCGCTGCACGACACCGGCATCGCCAAGGCCCGGCTGCTGGCCCGCACCTCGGCGCTGCTCGACCTGGTGCCCAACCTGACCCTCGGGGTGGTGCTGGTGGCCGGCACGGCCGCCGCCGCCCGTGGCGCGCTCAGCATCGGCGAGCTGGTCGCCTTCGTCAGCCTCCAGCTGATGCTGATCTGGCCGGTGCAGTCGCTCGGCTGGATCATCGCCAACGGGCAGGAGGCGGCGACCGCGGCCGACCGGATCCAGGAGGTGCTGGACACCCGGCCCACCATCGTGGACGCCCCGCACGCGCGGACGCTGGACCGCGCGCAGGTGCGCGGCCGGGTGCGCTTCGAGGGCGTCTCGTTCCACTACCCGGGCTGCGCGCCGGTGCTGCGGGAGGTGGACCTGACCGTCGAGCCGGGCGAGACGCTCGCCCTCGTCGGGGCCACCGGCTGCGGCAAGAGCACGCTGCTCTCGCTGGTCCCCCGGCTGCACGACGTGACCGGCGGGCGGATCACCCTGGACGGGCACGACCTGCGGGACCTGCGGCTCGCCTCGCTGCGCCGGCTGGTCGGGGTGGCCTTCGAGGAGCCGACGCTCTTCTCCATGTCGGTCTGGGAGAACCTGACCCTCGGCCGGCCGGCCGCCGGCGAGGAGGAGGTCCGGGCGGCGCTCGCTCTCGCCCAGGCCGAGTTCGCGTACGACCTTCCATGGGGGCTGGCCACCCGGGCCGGCGAGCAGGGGCTCTCCCTCTCCGGCGGGCAGCGGCAGCGGCTGGCGCTGGCCCGGGCGGTGCTCGGCCGGCCGGCGCTGCTCGTCCTGGACGACCCGCTCTCCGCCCTCGACGTGCACACCGAGGCGCTGGTCGAGGCGGCGCTGCGGCGGGTGCTACGGGACACCACCGCGCTGCTGGTGGTGCACCGACCGTCGACCGTGGCGCTCGCCGACCGGGTGGCCCTGCTCGACAACGGCCGGATCGTCGCCGTCGGCACCCACTCCGAGCTGCTGGCCACCGTGCCCGCGTACCGGGCGGTGCTGTCGGCCGGGCCGGTGGAACGGCACGACGGCGCCGGCCTGGTGCGCTCGTGACGGAGCCGCCGGACGGATCACCGACAGTCCCGCGACCGAGGCACGCCCTGGACGACGAGCTCGACCTGGCCCGGTGGCGCGGGCGGGCCACCGACCCGGACGCCGACCGCAGCCGGGCCGAGGACGTCGCGCCGGAGGCCGTCGCCCGGCTCCGGGCCCGTAGCCGGGCGCTGCTCGGGCAGCTCCTCCGCCCACACCGGCGGCGGCTCGGGCTGGCGGTGACCCTGCTGCTGGCCCAGAACGCCGCCGCGATGTCCGGCCCGTACCTGGTCATGCTGGGCATCGACCGGGCCATCACGCCGCTGCGGGCCGGCGACCCGGGGCCGCTGGTCGCCGTCGCCGCCGCGTTCGCCACCGCGAGCGTCACCGAGTACGCGGCCCGGCGGTGCTTCCTCACCCTCGCCGCCCGGATCGGCCAGGCCGTCCTGCTCGACCTCCGCCAGCGGGTCTACGGCCACTTCCTCCGCCTGGACGTCGGCTTCCACGAGCGGTACACGTCCGGCCGGATGGTCGCCCGGCTGACCAGCGACCTCGACTCGATCGCCGAGCTGGTCGACGGCGGGATCGACAACCTGGTGGTCGCCGCCCTGTCGGTGCTCTCCGTCGCCGGCATCCTGCTCTGGCTGGACCTGCCGCTGGCCGCGGCCACCCTGCTCGCCTTCCCGTTCCTGTTCTGGCTGTCCCGCTGGTTCGCCCGCGCCTCCGCCGGGGCGTACCGGCGGACCCGGGAGGCGGTCGCGCTGGTCATCGTGCACTTCGTCGAGTCGCTGCGGGGCATCCGGGCGGTGCAGGCGTACCGGCGGGAGCCGCGCAACCAGCGGATCTTCGCGGCGGTGAACGACGACTACCGGCAGGCCAGCCTGCGCGCCTTCCGGCTGATCGCGGTCTACTCGCCGGGGATCAAGGTGATCGGCAACCTCACCGTGGCGGTGGTGCTGGGCTACGGCGGCTGGCGGGTGCTGGGCGGGCGGACCGAGGTGGGCGTGCTCGCCGCGTTCCTGCTCTACCTGCGCCGGTTCTTCGAGCCGATGCAGGAACTGAGCCAGTTCTACAACTCGCTGCAGTCGGCCACGGCCGCGCTGGAGAAGCTGGCCGGGGTGCTCGACGAGCGGCCCGCGGTGGCCGAGCCGGAGCGGCCAACGTCGCTGCCAGCCGGGCCGGGCCGGGGCGCCGTCGCCTTCCGGTCGGTCTCCTTCGGCTACCGGCCCGACGCGCCGATCCTGTCCGAGCTGGAGCTGACCGTGCCGGCCGGGCAGACCGTCGCGCTGATCGGCCCGACCGGCGCCGGCAAGTCGACCATCGCCAAGCTGCTGGCCCGGTTCCACGACCCGGCCGCCGGCGCGGTCACCCTCGACGGGGTGGACCTGCGCAACCTGGCCGACGCCGAGCTGCGCCGGGCGGTGGTGCTGGTCACCCAGGAGAACCACCTGTTCAGCGGCTCGGTGGCGGAGAACATCCGGTTCGGCCGGCCGGGCGCGGACGACGCGGCGGTGGAGGCCGCGGCCCGGGCCATCGGCGCGCACGACTTCATCGCCGCGCTCCCCGACGGGTACGCCACCGAGGTGCACCGGCGCGGCGGCCGGCTCTCCGCGGGGCAGCGCCAGCTCGTCGCGTTCGCCCGGGCGTTCCTGGCCGACCCGCGGGTGCTGATCCTGGACGAGGCGACCTCGTCGCTGGACGTGCCGACCGAGCGGCTGGTGCAGCGGGCGCTCGGCAGCATCATGCGGGACCGGACCGCCCTGGTGATCGCGCACCGGCTCTCCACCGTGGAGATCGCCGACCGGGTGCTGGTGCTCGACGGCGGCCGGATCGTGGAGGACGGTCCCCCCGCCGAGCTGGCCGCCGCGGGCGGCCGGTACGCCACCCTGCACAGCCAGTGGCGGGACTCGCTGATCTGAGGACCGTCAGGGTTGCTCCGGCGTCGCCGTGGTCTCGGAGACAACCGGCAGGGCGGCACGATGGTTAAGCCGTGGTCGTTCCGTCACTGGCTGCCTAGGATCGGCTGATGACCGATACGGCGAGGACGGCCCGCGCCGGCGTCCCCGAACGTCCGACCCTGGACGGCATCGAGGAGACCTGGGCGCGCCGCTGGCAGGAGGACGGCACGTACGCGTTCGACCGCGCGAAGGAGCGCTCGGACGTGTACGCGATCGACACCCCGCCGCCGACCGTATCCGGCGAGCTGCACATGGGACACGTCTTCTCGTACACGCACACGGACACGGTGGCCCGGTTCCAGCGGATGCGCGGCCGCACGGTCTTCTACCCGATCGGCTGGGACGACAACGGCCTGCCCACCGAACGCCGGGCGCAGAACGTGTACGGGGTGCGCCCCGACACCGCCCTGCCGTACGACCCGTCCTGGGTGCCGCCCGCCGCCCCGGTGAGCGACGCCGCCCGGAAGAACCCGACGTCGATCTCCCGGCGCAACTTCATCGAGCTGTGCGAGAAGCTGACCGCCTCCGACGAGCAGATCTTCGAGGCACTGTGGCGGCGGCTCGGACTGTCGGTGGACTGGTCGCTGACGTACACCACGATCGGGCGGCTCGCCCGCACCACCAGCCAGCGCGCGTTCCTGCGGAACCTGGCCCGGGGCGAGGCGTACCAGGCGGAGGCGCCGACGCTCTGGGATGTCGGGTTCGGCACCGCGGTGGCCCAGGCGGAGCTGGAGGACCGGGAGCGGCCCGGGGCGTACCACCGGCTGCGGTTCCACGGGCCGGACGGGCGGGAGGTGCTGATCGACACCACCCGGCCGGAGCTGCTGCCGGCCTGCGTGGCGCTGGTCTGCCATCCGGACGACGAGCGGTACGCCGGCCTGGTCGGGGCGTCGGTGCGTACCCCGCTCTTCGGGGTCGAGGTGCCGGTGCGCACGCACCCGCTGGCGGACCCGGCCAAGGGCACCGGCATCGCGATGGTCTGCACCTTCGGCGACCTGAGCGACGTGACCTGGTGGCGGGAGCTGGACCTGCCGACCCGGGTGGTGATCGGCCGGGACGCCGGCTGCTGCCCGAGCCGCCGGCCGGGGTGCCGGCGGAGCCGTACGGGGCGCTGGCCGGGCAGACGGTCAACGGCGCCCGCCGGACGATCGTGCAGCTGCTGGCCGACGCGGGCGACCTGGTCGGCGAGCCGCGCGAGCTCACCCACCCGGTCAAGTTCTATGAGAAGGGCGACCGCCCGCTGGAGATCGTCTCGACCCGGCAGTGGTACCTGCGCAACGGCGGCCGGGACGCCCACCTGCGGGCCGAGCTGCTGGCCCGCGGCGAGGAGCTGCGCTGGGTGCCCGAGCACATGAAGCACCGGTACGACCACTGGGTGGGCGGGCTGAACGGCGACTGGCTGGTCAGCCGGCAACGCTTCTTCGGGGTGCCGGTGCCGGTGTGGTACCGGCTCGACGACGCTGGCGAGCCGGACTGGACCCAGCGTCTCACACCGGAGGAGGCGCAGCTGCCGATCGACCCGTCCAGCGACGCCCCGGCCGGTTTCGACGAGTCGCAGCGCGGTGTGCCGGGCGGTTTCGTCGGCGACCCGGACGTGCTGGACACCTGGGCGACCTCGTCGCTGACCCCGCAGATCGTCGGTGGTTGGGAGACCGACCCGGACCTGTTCCGCCGGGTCTTCCCGATGGATCTGCGCCCGCAGGGCCAGGAGATCATCCGGACCTGGCTCTTCGCCACGGTGGTCCGGTCGCATCTGGAGCACGGCGTGCTGCCCTGGCGGGACGCGGTGCTCTCCGGCTGGATCCTCGACCCGGACCGGAAGAAGATGTCCAAGTCCAAGGGGAACGTGACCACCCCGACGGGGCTGCTGGAGGAGCACGGCTCGGACGCCGTCCGGTACTGGGCGGCCAACGGCAAGCCCGGCATGGACCTGGCCTTCGACGCGGCCCAGATCAGGGTGGGCCGGCGGTTGGCCACCAAGCTGCTCAACGCGTCCCGGTTCGCCCTCGGGCTGGGCGCCGCGGACGCGTTGCGGGCCGCGGCGACCGAGCCGCTGGACACCGCCATGCTCGCCGAACTGTCCGGCGTGGTCACCGCCGCGACCACCGCCTTCGACGGGTACGACCAGACGGCCGCCCTGATGGCGACGGAGGCGTTCTTCTGGCGGTTCTGCGACGACTACATCGAACTGGTGAAGGAGCGCGCCTACGGCACCGGGCCGGGCGCCGACTCGGCCCGGGCCGCTCTGGCCACCGCGCTGTCGGTGCAGTTGCGGCTCTTCGCGCCGGTGCTGCCCTTCGTCACCGAGGAGGTCTGGTCGTGGTGGCGGTACGGCTCGGTGCACCGCTCGACCTGGCCGACGACGTACGAGGTGGGTCGGGCGGTCCAGGCGCCCGGTGACCCGGAGCTGCTGCGGCTGGCCTCCGACGCGCTCAGCCAGGTGCGCCGGGCCAAGTCGGAGCGGAAGCTGTCGATGAAGGCGGAGGTCCCGCTGGCCGAGGCGCTCGGCCCGGCCGCCCTGCTGGACCAGCTCACGCTGATCGCCGACGACCTCCGCGCGGCCGGCCGGATCGCGAAACTCGACCTGCTCCCCGACCGCACCCCGGAGCTGGTCATCGCCTGCGCCTTCTGACCGGAGGCGGCGCGGAGGCAGCTCCTCGGTGAGCGATATGCCTGAGAGTCATAAATATGCCTCTCAGGCATATCGCTCGCGGCGGCACCCGATGCCACCGGGCGGCGTCAGCTCGTCTCGCCAGCCACCGAGAAGGAGCGGAGGCGGTCGATCGCCAGGACGGTGAAGCCGACGCTGACCAGGGCGGTGAGCACCCCGGCGACCGGGACGGAGACCGTGGTGGAGAGCAGTTCGGTCGGGGCCATCCGGTCGGCGAGGGCGATCACCCACTGCTGGATCGAGAGCACCTTCGTGCCGCTGACGAAGTTGCCGAGCAGCCCCTCCCAGATCAGCACGTAGACCAGCCCGAGCAGGACCGGCCGTCGGGTGACCAGGCTGAGCGCCAGGAACAGCGCCGAGTACGCCAGCGCGCCGAGCGCCGAGGCGGCGGCGAGCGCCAGGCCGAGGCGTACCGAATCGGCCAGCACGCCGGCGACGTAGAGCGGCACGGCGACGGTGGCCGCGCTGACCCCGACGGCCACCGCCAGCTTCGGCAGCACGATCTGCCAGCGGGGCAGCGGCTTGGTGAGGATGTGCACCACCGTCCCGTCGTCGATCTCAGCGCCGAGCACGCCGGTGCCGACGATCAGCGCCACCACCGGCAGCACCACGGCCAGGCCGAGACCGACCAGCACGGGCGGCCCCCACTGGCCCGGGTCCACCCCCAGCGACCGGCAGAGCACCGCCAACGCCACCAGCACGAGCGGCAGGGGCAGCAGCATCAGGAACCGGCGGCGGCCGAAGAGCCCGCGCGCGGTGATCCAGGAAACGGTCGACATCAGGCCTCCACCAGGTAGGAGAAGACGCTCTCCAGGGACTCGTCCTCGGGGGTCAACTGCCGGACCCGGATGCCGTGGGCGAGCGCGATCTTCGGCAGCGCCCGGGTGAAGGCGCCGTAGTCACCCGCCCGCACGGTCAGGCCGGCCCGGTCCAGTTCGACGCCGGTGACCGAGACCTCGGCCATCAGCGCCACGGCCAGCGCCCGGTCGTCGGTGGAGCGGACCGCGAACACGTGCGGCCGGTTGGTCATCAGCCGGCGGATGGTGCGGAAGTCGCCGGAGGCGGCGAGCCTTCCGGCCACCATCACCTGGACGGTGCCGGAGACCTGCTCGACCTCCTCCAGGATGTGCGAGCTGAACAGGATGGTCCGGCCGGCGTCGCCCAGGCGGTGCAGCAGCTGCATCATGTGCAGCCGCTGGCGCGGGTCCATCCCGTTGAACGGCTCGTCGAGCAGCAGCACCTGCGGGTCGTGGACCAGCGCCGCGGCGACCCGGGTCCGCTGCCGCATGCCCTTGGAGTACGTGCCGATCCGCCGGTCCTGCGCGTCGGCCATCTCGACCAGGGCGATCGCCCGCCGGGCCGCCGCCTCCGGGTCGCAGCCGGTGCAGCTTGGCGCTGGCCAGCACGAACTCGTACGCGGTGAGGAAGGAGTGCACCGCCTCCCGCTCGCTGACCAGGCCGAGCCGCCGGTAGACGCCCGGGTTGCGCCAGGTCGGCTCCCCGTCCAGGGTCACCGCGCCCCGCGAGGGGGCGAGGAACCCGGCCATCATGTGCAGCAGGGTGGTCTTGCCGGCCCCGTTCGGGCCGAGCAGGCCGGTCACCCCCGGGCCGAGGCGCATGGTGACGTCGTTGACCGCCACCACGTTGCCGTACCAGCGGGACACGCCGGCCAGGTCGAGGGTGCTGGCGGCGGCGGTCGGGGCCGCCGCCTCCGGGCTGGCGCTGAGCGTGGTCATCGGGCGGCCACCTTCCGGTATCGCAGCAACAGCAGGGCGACGCAGGCGGCGACCAGCAGGACGGCGGCCACCCCGTAGACGGGGCCGAAGCCACCGATCGGGACGCCGCCGCCCCGGCCCTCGGGCACCAGCAGGTCGCCGAGCGCCCAGGTGCCCACCCCGCCGACGAGCGTCGAGGGCGACGCGAGGAAGGCCAGCTCGTTGATCGTCCGGGACGGCAGGATCGACAGCGTCCCGACGATCGGGGTGGTCATCAGGAAGACCGCCACGATCCCGCCGGCGGCGAAGGCGCGCTTGCCGGTGAGCGAGGCGACCAGCAGCCCGATCGAGGCGAAGACCGCCGCCCACAGCCCGGCGTAGAGCAGGCCGGGCAGCAGGTCGAGCAGCTCGTCCCAGACCCCGCGCATGCCCTTGTCGGTGGTGAACGCGGCGCCGAGGAACATCACCAGCTGCGGCCCGCCGAGCAGCAGCCAGATCGCGGTGACCAGGGCCAGCAGCTTGGCCAGCGGGTAGTCGTCGCGGGGCAGCGGCCGGGAGAAGTACAGCGGCAGCACGCCGCTGCGCAGATCCCGAGAGACCAGCTCGGGGGCGGCCACCGCGACGAAGAAGATGACCAGCCAGCTCATCGAGTCGGCGAACTGGGCGTACGTCATCACCACCTCGCCGATCTGGCTGCGGACCGCGGTGATCCCGGCGGCGACCAGGGTGACGATGCCGACCACCAGCCAGGGGAAGATCTTCGCCTTGGCGGTACGGCCCAACCCGAAGACGGTCCGCAGGCCGTGCAGGTAGAGCGCGCCGAAGACGTTCCGGCGGCCCAGTCGCGGGCCGGTGTAGCGCTGGTAGCCGATGTCGTGGATGACACCGGTCGGCTCAGACATGGCTGGGCTCCCTCGTGGCGAAGAGTTCGGCCACCCGGTGCCGGCGCTGGTCCAGCCGGTGCAGCGGCAGGTCCAGCTCGGCGACCGCGCCGAGGATCAGGTCGTAGGTGGCGTCGTCGGCGAGCGGGACGAGCAGCAGCCGCCCCTCCCGGGCCACCGGCAGGTCGAGCGCGGCGAGCCGGGTCGCGAGGTCGTCCGTACCCTCGCTGACCTCGACCGCGAGCACGTCGGTCACCGACGTCATCGCGGCGATCCGGTCGGCGCGGAGCAGCCGGCCGCCGTCGATGGCGACCAGCGTGTCGCAGATCCGCTCCACCTCGCCGAGCAGGTGCGAGCAGACGAGCACGGAGATGCCGAACTCGGTGCCGATCCGGTGGATCAGGGCGAGCATGGCGTCCCGGCCGGCCGGGTCGAGGCCGTTGGTCGGCTCGTCGAGGAGCAGCAGGTCCGGATCGTGCACCAGGGCCTGGGCGAGCTTGACCCGCTGCTTCATGCCGGTGGAGTAGCCGCCGACCGGTCGGTAGCGCTCCTCGTAGAGGCCGACGTGGCGCAGCGCCTCGGAGGCGCGCTCGCGGGCCACCGTCCGGGGCAGGCCGCTGATCCGGCCCAGGTGCGTGACCAGCTCGGCGGCGGAGAGGTCCGGCGGCAGGGCGTCGTGCTCGGGCATGTAGCCGACCCGGGCGCGGACCGCCGCCGGGTCGGTGATCGGGTCGAGGCCGAGCACGGCGACCCGGCCGCTGGTGGGCGGGAGCAGGCCGAGCAGGATCTTGATCAGCGTGGACTTGCCGGCGCCGTTCGCGCCGACCAGGCCGATGATCCCCGGCTCGACCGACACCGTGAGGTCGGCCAACGCGGTGACCCGACCTCCGTACGTCTTGGTCAGCGACTCGGTCGCGATCAGTGTCACGCTGCACAGCCTAGGAAGTGGGTGCTCGTCGCGGCATCCGGCGCGCCCCTGATCCTTGGCCGGTTCCCCCACTAGGGGTAAGCCTCCCGTAAGGCACGACACCACCGGCGCTGACCGACCAGCCGGTCCGCACCGGGCCGTCCGGGTGGAAGGTCTTCGACGACGGCCGCCGGGTCGAACTGGGCCCGCTCAAGGGCAACCGGGGCGACCAGGCGTACGACCTGCCGGCCGGGACCGAACCGACCGGGCTGACCAGCGTGTCGATCTGGTGCGAGCGGTTCGCGGTGTCGTTCGGCGCGGCCCCGCTGACCCCCGCCGGCTGATCCGGCGGCGCCCGGCCGCCGGCCGCCCGAACGGCCGGTGGCCGGCAGGTGGAGTGGCGCTCTCGACCGATCGCCGGTGGGCTGCGAAACTGTGTGCCGGCCGGTGAGTTGGGGGTTAGATGAGCAACGGGTGGGTGCTGCCCGAGGACGTGCTGCGGGATGCTCCGGCGTACGCGCCACGCACCAGTGAACTGGCCGATCTGGAGTTGCTGCTGACCGGGGCGTACGCCCCGCTGACCGGCTTCATGACCCGCGCCGACCTGGCCGCGCTGAGCCGACGCGGCCGGCTCGCCGACGGGACGCCCTGGCCCGTACCGGTGACCCTGCAGGTGCCGGCGGCGCTCGCCGACGGCCTGGCGCTGGACGACCCGCTGCGCCGGGCGCTGGTGCTCACCGACGGCGAGGGCGCCCCGGTGGCCGCGATGGACGTGACCGACGTCTGGCCGGTGCGGGACGGCACGGCGGGCGTGGGCGGCGCGGTCCGCCGGCTCGGCGACGGCGGGCACGGGCCGTTCCAGCGGCTGCGCCGCGGCCCGGACGAGGTCAAGGCGCTGCTGCCCCCGGGCCGGGTGCTCGGGGTGTTCGCCGACCGTCCGCTGCACCGGCCGCAGCTCGCCCAGATCGCGCACGCGGCCCGCACGCTCGGCGCGCACCTGCTGGTGATGATCCCGGTGGGCGAGGAGGCGACCGGTGGGCTGCCGGCCGAGGCGCTGGTCCGCAGCGTCTTCGCCGCCCGGGACCGGATGCCCCCGGCCACCCTGGTGGCGGTGCCGCTGGTCCGGCGGCGCGACGAGATCAGCGACGCGCTGCTGCGGGCCCGGGTCGCCGCCGCGTACGGGGTGACCCACCTGCTCTCCACCACCGACGTGTTCTCCGGGGCGGGCCTGCGGGTGCTGGTGCCCCGCGAGCTGGCCTACGACAACCGGGACGGGCAGTGGCGCTGGCGGGAGGACATCCCGCCGCGCAACCGGCGGCTGGCGCTGACCCAGGAGGAGATCGACGACCTGCTGGACCGGGGCTTCCCGCTGCCCGAGTGGCACACCCCGCCGGCGGTGGCCAAGGAGCTGGTCCGGGCCCGCCCGCCGCGCCGGCACCGGGGGCTGGTGGTCTTCTTCACCGGGCTCTCCGGGTCCGGCAAGTCGACCATCGCCCGCGGTCTGGCGGATTCCCTGCGCGAGGGAGGCGACCGGACGATCACCCTGCTCGACGGGGATGTGGTGCGCCGGGAGCTCTCCGCCGGGCTGACCTTCAGCAAGGCCGACCGGGACCTCAACGTGCGCCGGATCGGTTGGGTGGCCGCCGAGATCGCCCGGCACCGGGGGGTGGGGATCTGCTGCCCGATCGCCCCGTACGCCGCCGCCCGGGCCACCGCCCGGGAGATGGCGCACGCCGCCGGGGCGGGGTTCCTGCTGGTCCACGTCGCCACCCCGCTGGAGGTCTGCGAGCAGCGTGACCGCAAGGGCCTCTACGCCCGCGCCCGGGCCGGCCTGCTCACCGGGATGACCGGCATCGACGACCCGTACGAGGAGCCGGCCGACGCCGACCTGGTGGTGGACACCACCGAGATGACCATCGAGGAGGCGGTCCAGGTGGTGATGAACCACCTGACCGAGACCGGCTGGGTGGAGCCCCGCCTCCAGTCCGCCTGACCCGCGCGGCGTCCCGCCGCCCGCCTCCCGTTCGGCCCCGCCGCCGCCCGCTTCCCGCCCCGGTCCGCTCGTCGACCGGCCGGCGGGGACGGGCGGCGGCGTCGTCTGCAGCGGCATTCCTTCCGTCGTGACCTTCTGCGCGCTAGTGTTCATCTTTGTTGGAACACGTTCGACCGCGTGGACACGTGGTCGCGGGACCCCGGAGGTGCGACGGATGCTGGCGCGGCAGCGGCAGACGGCCATCCTGGATCGGGTCCGCAGCGCCGGCGGCGTGCGGGTCACCGAGCTGGCCGCCGAGTTCGGCGTCTCCGACATGACCATCCGGCGGGACCTGGAGACGCTGCACGAGCAGGGCCTCCTCGCCAAGGTGCACGGCGGCGCCACGCTGACCGGCCCGAGCTCCACCGACGAACCCGGCTTCCACGCCAAGGCGGTCCGCCAGTCGGCGGAGAAGGCGGCGATCGCCAACCGCGCCGCCGAGCTGGTCCGCCCCGGCGCCGCGATCGCCCTGTCGGCTGGTACGACCACCGCGGAGCTGGCCCGCCGCCTGGTCGACGTGCCGGGGCTGACCGTGGTGACCAATTCGCTGCCGGTGGCCGAGATCCTGCACGTGGGCGGGCGGCCGGACCAGACGGTGGTGCTCACCGGCGGTGTCCGTACGCCCTCCGACGCGCTGGTCGGCCCGCTGGCCGTGGCCGCGATCGCCTCGCTCCACCTGGACCTGCTCTTCCTCGGCGTGCACGGGATCAGCGAGCGGGCCGGCTTCACCACGCCCAACCTGATGGAGGCGGACACCGACCGGGCCCTGGTGGCGGCCGCCGATCGGCTGGTCGTCCTCGCCGACCACACCAAGTGGGGCACGGTGGGGATCTCCTCCATCGTCGGTCTGGACGCCGCGGACGTGCTGGTCACCGACGACCGGTTGGCGCCGGAAGCACGACGGGTACTCGACGAGAAGGTGGGTGAGCTGGTGATTGTGCGGGCCACGGGGCGGCTCACGGAGGAGGCGGCGGAGTGAAGCGTACGCAGATCGAGCTGGCCGACGGCCGTGAGCTGATCTACTTCGACGAGCGGGACGACGCGGTCCGCGACCGGCCGGACCTCCGCGACCTCCTCCCGCCGCCGCCCGCGTCCCAGCTGCGCTTCGACCCGCTCACCGACGAGTGGGTGGCGGTGGCGGTGCACCGGCAGACCCGCACCTTCCTGCCCCCGGCCGACCAGTGCCCGCTCTGCCCGTCGACCGCCGACCGGCTCAGCGAGATCCCGGCCCCCGACTACGACGTGGCGGTCTTCGAGAACCGCTTCCCGGCACTGAGCCAGCGGGTGGCCGAGGAGCCGGCGGAGATCACCCCGTTCACCCCGGTCCGCCCGGGGCGCGGCCGGTGCGAGGTGGTCTGCTTCACCGACGACCACAACGCCTCCTTCGCCGGTCTACCGCCGCGCCGGGTGCGGACGTGCTGGACGCGCTCGCCGACCGGACCACCGCGCTGGGTGAGCTGCCCGGGGTGGAGCAGATCTTCCCGTTCGAGAACCGGGGCGTGGAGATCGGCGTGACCCTGCACCACCCGCACGGCCAGATCTACGCGTACCCGTTCGTCACGCCGCGGACCCGGTCGATGCTGGCCGCCGCGCGGCGGCACGCCGAGCGGACCGGCGGCAACCTCTACGCCGACGTGCTCGCCGCCGAGCGGGCCGCCGGGGAGCGGGTGGTGGCGAGCAACGAGCACTGGACCGCGTACGTCCCGGCGGCCGCCCGCTGGCCGTTCGAGGTGCACGTCGCCCCGCACCGGCCGGTGCCGGACATCCCGGCGCTCGACGACGCCGAGCGGGACGCGTTCGGGCCGCTCTACCTGGACGTGCTGCGCCGCTTCGACGGGCTGTTCGACCTGCCCATGCCGTACATCGCGGCCTGGCACCAGGCGCCGGTGCGGATCGACCGCGAGCTGGGGCACCTGCACCTGCAGCTGTTCACCATCCGCCGCGCCAGGGACAAGCTGAAGTACCTGGCCGGCTCGGAGTCCGGGATGGGCGTCTTCATCAACGACATCGCCCCTGAGCGGGCCGCCGAACTCCTCCGCGCCGCCTGACCTCGGCCCGTGGCCCGGCCCGGTCCGGTCCGGTCCGGCATGGTCCACCTGAGCTGCGCGAGGTGGCGGTGTCGGACGACCGGGACACCGCCACCTGCCGCAACGCGAGTGGATCATGAGCCCAGGCGCCGACGCGGGGCGGCTGCCGGCAGAGGCGGGAGAGGCGGGAGACAGGGCGCGGGGGGCCCGGGACAGGGCCCCCCGCAGGGAAGGGACGGCTGGCTGTGCGCGACAGCCGGGAAGGCTGGCTGATCGGCACTCGGGCCGCGAGGCGACCGCGGTCAACCTTCCTGGACGGGACTGGCATCACGTCCACCCAGCTCAACGACCCGCACCCCCACGGGGTGACGCCGCGACGGTCACCGGCGCCACCACGGCCGACGCGCACGTCGCCCCCGGGTACGACGAAGCCCGCCGGCGGGTGCCGGCGGGCTCGGTCGGTGACGCGGGGCGGAATCAGGCGTTGATCTTGCGCGCCAGGTTCTCGTCGAGCGCGTTCATGAACTCGTCGGTGGTCAGCCACGGGGCGTCCCGCGAGATGAGCAGCGCGAGGTCCTTGGTCATCTGGCCACCCTCGACGGTGTCGACGATGACCTGCTCCAGGGTGTTGGCGAACTCGGTGACCGCCGGGGTGCCGTCCAGCTTGCCCCGGTGGGCCAGGCCCCGGGTCCAGGCGTAGATCGACGCGATCGGGTTGGTCGAGGTCTTCTCGCCCTTCTGCCACTGCCGGTAGTGCCGGGTGACCGTGCCGTGCGCGGCCTCCGCCTCGACGGTGTGGCCGTCCGGGGAGAGCAGCACCGAGGTCATCAGGCCGAGCGAGCCGAAGCCCTGCGCGACGGTGTCGGACTGCACGTCACCGTCGTAGTTCTTGCAGGCCCAGACGTAGCCGCCCTCCCACTTGAGCGCGGCGGCGACCATGTCGTCGATCAGCCGGTGCTCGTAGGTGATGCCGGCGGCGTCGAACTCGGCCTTGAACTCGTTCTCGAACACCTCGGCGAAGATGTCCTTGAACCGGCCGTCGTACGCCTTGAGGATGGTGTTCTTGGTGGACAGGTAGACCGGGTAGTTGCGGTCCAGCCCGTACCGGAACGAGGCCCGGGCGAAGTCCCGGATCGACTCGTCGAAGTTGTACATGCCCATGGCGATGCCGCCGCCGGGGAAGTTGGCGACCTCCATCTCCATGGGGGCGCGCCGTCGGCCGGGGTGTAGGTGATGGTCACCGTGCCCGGGCCGGGGACGACGAAGTCGGTGGCCTTGTACTGGTCACCGTGGGCGTGCCGGCCGATGATGATCGGCTTGGTCCAGCCGGGGACCAGCCGCGGCACGTTGGACATGATGATCGGCTCGCGGAAGACGACGCCGCCGAGGATGTTGCGGATGGTGCCGTTCGGCGACCGCCACATCTTCTTCAGGCCGAACTCCTCGACCCGGGCCTCGTCCGGGGTGATGGTCGCGCACTTGACGCCCACGCCGTGCTGCTTGATGGCGTTGGCGGCGTCGACGGTGACCTGGTCGTCGGTCTCGTCGCGGTGCTGGATCGACAGGTCGTAGTAGTGCAGGTCGACGTCGAGGTAGGGCAGGATCAGCTGCTCCCGGATCTGCTTCCAGATGATCCGGGTCATCTCGTCGCCGTCGATTTCCACGACCGGGTTGTTTACCTTGATCTTCGCCATCGGCCGGCGCTCCTCTCGGGGGACACGTGCTCAAGCAGTACGAGCGTACTGGAAACTGACCGGGGTGCCCCAGCCGGCCTCGGTCGCCCGGGAATCGGGGTGCACGGCGCAGGAAACCACTGGCAGCATCACCGGATGCCACTGAGCCGCACCCTCGGGTCTATCACGGTCACCGCCCTCACCGACGGCGAGGGCCCGTTCTTCCAGCCCCGCGCCGAGGCGTTCCCCGACGCCACCGAGGCGCAGTGGCGCGAGGCCGACCGGCGCGATCCCGGGTCGGTGACCGCCGACGGGGAGTGGTGGCTGCAGTTCCGCAGCTTCGCCGTCCGTGACGACGATGGGCCGGTGACGCTGGTCGACGCCGGCATCGGCCCGGCCGACTCGCCCGCCGCGAGCTGGGCGCCGGTGCCGGGCCGGCTGCCGGCGGAACTGGCCGCCGCCGGCGTCGATCCCGCCGACGTGCGAACCGTGGTGCTGACCCACCTGCACAGCGACCACATCGGCTGGGCGGTGACCGGCACGCCGGGCCGCCCCTACTTTCCGAACGCCGAATACCTGGTGCAGCGGACCGAGCTGGACGCGCTGGAGTCGTTCCACCCCGAGCTGCCGGCCCGGCTGGTCGGCCCGTTGCGCGCCGCCGGCCGGCTCCGGGTGGTCGACGGCGACACCCCGCTGACCCCGGCGGTACGCGTGCTGAGCACCCCGGGCCACACCCCCGGCCACCAGTCGGTGCTGGTCGACTCCGGCGACGAGCGCCTGCTGCTCACCGGCGACCTGCTGGTGCACGCCGTGCAACTGGTCGACCCCACCCTCGCGTACGCCCACGAGGAGGATCCCGCCGCCGCCCGCACCTCCCGCACGGCCCTGCTGCACACCCTCACCGCGACCCCCGGCCCCACCCTCCTCGCCAC
>NZ_JAEVHJ010000114.1:0-19889 GCF_016802855.1 Micromonospora sp. ATA51
TGCCGCCACGGCGGGGCCGACCGGCGCGGTGGCGAGGCCGAGCGCGAGCGTCGCCACGAGCAGTGCCGCCAACCGGGCGGCCGTCCGTCGTACAGGTGCCACTGCTGCCATTCAGGTTTCCTTCCGTCAGCCGCCGACCGGGTTAGCTGACGGGTTCGGGACGGAAGATCCCTACCGCTGGCGCGGATGCACCCCACGAACATGGTTCCCCGGTTCGCCGCGGGCGGCGATTAGGCGGCGGCCACCGCAGGCGCCGGTGGGCGCGCCCGGCGGAGGCCGGGGCCGAGCCTACCGGTGGTGCCCCGGCCCGGCCCGGTGAGCTAAGGGCACGACCGGGGGCAAAACCGGCATGAGTGCACAATACCCACACTGATTTAAGTTTGCCCTAATTACCACTCGACCGCACCACAGGCCCCAGGTGACGCCCCGGGCTCGATCTGCAACGTCGCGTGATCGATCCGGAAGTCCTCGTGCAGGGCGGTCCGGGCGGCGGCCAGCACCTCGCCCACCTCGGCGCCCGGGCACATGGTCAGGTGCGCGGAGGCCACCTCCATGCCCGAGGTCAACGTCCAGACGTGCAGGTCGTGCACCTCGGCGACGCCGGGCACCGAGGCCAGCCGGTCGTGCACCGCGGTCACCTGGAGGTGCTCTGGGGCGGCCTGCACCAGGATGCGCAGCGCCGCCCGCCCCAGCCGCCAGGTGCGGGGCAGGATGAACAGCCCGATCGCGACGGCGACGAGGGGGTCCGCCCACCACCAGTCGGTGAGCGCGATGACCAGCGCGGCGCCGATCACCCCGAGCGAGCCGAGCAGGTCGCCCAGCACCTCCAGGTACGCCCCGCGCAGGTTGATGCTCTCCTCCGCCCCGCCGCGCAGCAGGGCGAAGGCGGCGACGTTGGCCAGCAGGCCGAGCACCGCCACCGCGAGCATGGGGCCGGCCAGCACCTCCGGCGGCTCGCCGAACCGGCGTACCGCCTCGACCAGCACGTAGACCGCGACGGCGCCGAGCAGCACCGCGTTGGCCAGGGCGGCCAGCACCTCGAGCCGGTAGAGCCCGAAGGTGCGCTGCGGGTCGGTGTCGGCGTGCCGGGTGGCGGTGATCGCGGCGAGGGCCATGCCGATGCCCAGCACGTCGGTGAACATGTGCCCGGCGTCGGAGAGCAGGGCCAGCGAGCCGGTGGCGAACGCGGTGACCGCCTCGACCAGCATCAGGGCGGTGAGCAGCCCGAACGCGGCCCAGAGTCGACCCCGGTGGCGGTAGGCGGCGTTGGTCACCGCCCCGCTGTGGTCATGACCTGCGCCCACGCCCACACCCTTTCGCCCTCGCCCCGGCCGGGCCCAATCTATGTTCACATCGCTATGTATGCAACTGAACGGCCAGTGTCCGCCCTCTCGCGGTCGAAGCCCTGCTCAGCCCAGCGCGTCGAGGGTGGTGAGCCGCTGCGTGGCCCGGGAGAGCGCCACGTAGAGGGTCCGTACACCGGAGCCCGGATCCGCCCGGATCTCGCTCGGCGCGACCAGCACCACCCCGTCGTACTCCATGCCCTTCGCCTGGAGGCTCGTCACCACCTGGAGCCGGGCGCCGCCCAGCTCGCCGAGCCAGCCGGCCACCTCATCCCGGCGCGGCACCGGGGTGATCACCCCGACCGTCCCCTCGACCTCGGCCAGCAGGGTCCGGGCCGCCGCCACGGTGGCCGCCGACAGCCCGGCGGCCGGCACGGTCCGCTCGACCGGCTCGATGCCGGTGGAGCGCACCGCGGTGGGCAGCGGCAGGTCCGGGTAGAGCCGGCGGATCTCCGCCGCCGCCACCGCGAAGATCTCCGCCGAGTTGCGGTAGTTGGTGGTCAGCGTGAACTGGTGCCGGCGGCGTCGTCCCAGCGCCTGGTCCCGCGCCCGGGTCAGCTCCTCCGGGTCACCGGTCCACGCGGTCTGCGCCGGGTCGCCCACCACCGTCCAGGAGGCCAGCCGGCCGCGCCGGCCGATCATGCGCCACTGCATCGGCGAGACGTCCTGCGCCTCGTCGACCACCACGTGCGCGTACTCCCGGTAGTCCTCCGGCCGCTCCCGGGCCGCGGCGCGGGCGGCCCGCTGCCGGTCCGCGAACGTGCTCAGCTCCCGGACCCCGCCGGCGAGCTGGAACGGGTCGCGCTTCGCCTTCGCCGGCCGCACCGGCTTGCCGAGCAGCGCGTCCAGCTCGTCCAGCAGCGCGATGTCCGCGATGGTCAGCCCCGCGGTGTCCAGGCTCCGGTACGCCTCGGTCAGCAGCCGGATCTCCGCCCCGGACAGGATGCCGCCGGCGTACCGGCGCAGCCGCTCCGGCCGGGCCAACCAGCCCAGCACGTGCCGCGGATGCAGCCGGGGCCACCAGGCCTTCAGGAACTCCCGGAACTCCGGCCGGTCGATGATCTCGTCCTCGAACGCGCGCTGCTCCGGCAGCCGGACGACCCGCAACTGGCGGGCCTGGGCGTAGAGCGCCGCGAGGACCCCGTCGAAGCCGGCGCGGCGCACCTCGTTGCGGCGCGCGCCCCGGGGCAGCGCCCGGTCCCGGATGCCGTCCAGCTCCCGGCGCTCCAGCCGGAGCAGCTCGCCCCGGTAGAGCAGCCGCAGCTCGCCCGGCGAGTCCGGCACCGTGTCCCGGACCGCGCCCTCCAACACCCGGCGCATCCGCAGCGACCCCTTCACCGCCGCCACGTCGGGGGAGTCCGTCCGGGACGCCGACATGCCCGGGAAGAGCGAGCCGAGCGAGTGCAGGGTGGCCGTCTCCTCGCCCAGCGAGGGCAGCACCGAGGCGATGTACTCCACGAAGACGCTCGACGGGCCGACGACCAGGATGCCGCCGCCGGCGTACCGGCTGCGGTCCGAGTAGAGCAGGTACGCCGCCCGGTGCAGCGCCACCGCCGTCTTGCCGGTGCCCGGGCCGCCGGAGACGATCGTGACGCCCGAGCCGGGGGAGCGGATCGCCTCGTCCTGCTCCCGTTGGATGGTCGCCACGATGTCCCGCATGCCGCGACCGGTGGCCCGGGACAGGGTGGCGAGCAGCGCCCCGTCGCCGACCACCGCCATGTCCGCCGGCGCCGCGGCCGGATCGAGCAGGTCGTCCTCGATCCGGGTCACCTTCTCCGCCGACGACTGGATGGTGCGCCGCCGCACCACGCCCATCGGCTCGGCCGGCGTCGCCTGGTAGAAGGCCGCGGCCGCCGGCGCCCGCCAGTCCACCACCAGGGTCTCGGCGTTCTCGCCGCGCACCCCGAGCCGCCCGACGTGCAGCACCTGCCGGTTACGCAGGTCGAGCCGGCCGAAGACCAGCCCCTCGTGCTCGGCGTCCAGCGCGTGCCGGCGCCGCGCGGCGTGGAAGACCATCGCGTCCCGCTCGACCAGCGCCCCGAAGTTGCCCACCCGGGCCAACCGGTAGCCCTCCCGCTCGGCGTCGGCGGCCGACCGGCGCAGCTCCGCCAGCCGGGCGTACACCCGGTCGAGATGCCGCTGTTCGGCGGCCATCTCCCGGTCCAGGGTGGTCTGGTCGGTCAACGCGGCAACTCCTGTGGTCCGGGCGGCGGGCACGGTGGCTGAATGAGGGTACGGGCCGGCCTTCCGGCCCGTTCCAGGGCCATGCCGGTCCGCACTCCCGCCCCGTCCGGGTTGCCCGTTATCCGGCCGTTCCCACCCCGGCCGCCGGGCGATCGCCGGCGCGGCTGCCGTCCGGCGCCGGCCGCTCCAGCACCTGCCGGAGCACCGCGGCCAGCGCCGCGTTCACCTCGTCCGGCCGCTCCATCATCAGCATGTGCCCGGCGCCCGGGCAGACCGTCAGCTCGGTGGTCGGCAGCGCGGCGGCGATCGACTCGGCGCACGGCGGCGGGGTGAGCCGGTCCCGGTCGCCGACCAGCGCGGCGGCCGGCAGGTGGCCCAGCGCGGCCAGCGTGTCGAGCCGGTGCTGGGCGCCGATCGAGGCGCGGAACCCGCCGATCGAGCGCAGCGAGGCGTGCGCCACCGCCGAGGTGACCAGCCGGATGTCCGCCGGGTCGCAGCGGTCGCCGAAGAGCATCCAGCGGATGCTGGGGCGCAGCGCGCGCAGCAGCGCCCGGGGCGGCCGCCAGGACCCGCACCGGGCCAGCACCCCGGCGCCGGTGGTCTCGGCGAGCCGGATCAACCGGGCGATCCGGGGCGACAGGCCGTAGACGGTGTGCGTGTGCCCCTCGGCGGTGGTCGAGACGAAGACCAGCCCGGCGGTCCGGGCGGCGAACTGCCCGGGGTGGCGGTGCGCGTACTCCATCACGGTCATCCCGCCCATCGAGTGCCCGACCAGCAGCACCTTCCCGGTCGGGGCGACCTCGTCCACCACCGCGGCGAGGTCGTCGCCGAGCTGGGCCAGGGTAGCGGTACGCAGCGCCATGCAGCTGGACCGGCCGTGCCCCCGGGCGTCGTAGGTGACCACCCGGACCCGGTCGCCGAACCGCTCCCGGATCTCGGCGAGCTGGCGGTGCCAGCTGCGGCCGTCGAGCGTCCAGCCGTGCAGCAGGATCGCCGTCACCTCGGCGTCGTCCGGCCCGGTCACCGTCACGTGCAGGCGTACGTCGTCGGGAAGCTGTACCTCCAGGTGCTCCGGCATCGCTACCTCCCCCGGGCCGGCCGGCGTTCCTCGCACCGGCGTAACCCGGCGGTAACACCGGCTACCCGCCATGACAACACGCCAACCGTGGTGATGAGAAGATTCGCAACCGGCACCCGCGCGGTCGGATCGGTGACCAGGCTGGAGGGCATGTCGCCGCCGCGCCCGACCCCGGCCGCCGGAGCGGGCCGCAGCCCGCGTACGGCCCTGGCCGAGCTGCTCGCCGGGAACCGCCGCTTCGTCAGCGGCCAGCCCGTGCACGGGCACGACGTCACCGCCGCGGCGGCGGTCGCCTCGGGCGACCAGCAGCCGTACGCCGTGGTGCTCGGCTGCATCGACTCGCGGGTCCCGCTGGAGGCGATCTTCGACCAGACGTTCGGGTCGATCTGCGTGATCCGCACCGGCGCGCACGTGCTCGACCAGGCGGTCCTCGGTTCGATCGAGTACGTGGTGGGCCAGCTCGGGGTGCCGCTGGTGATGGTGCTCGGGCACGAGCGCTGCGGGGCGGTCGGCTCAGCGGTGCAGACGCTGCGTACGGGACAGCGGCCCGGCGGCTCGCTGGCGTACGTGGTGGACCAGATCGCCCCGGCGGTGGTCGAGGTGGGCCCGGACGACCCCGGCGCGCACCCGCTGGCGGTCCGCCGGCACGTGCTCCGCACGGTGGCCGCGCTGCGCGCCGACGACCTGCTCACCGGCCCCGTCGCCGCCGGTCGGGTCGCCGTGGTCGGCGCGCTCTACGACCTGGCCACCGGCAACGTCACGCTGCTGGAGGAATGACCGGGGCCGAGAAAGGACGAACCGCCCGCCGGGTGACCCGGCGGGCGGTTCGTGGTGACGCGAGAGGGCTCAGCCCTCGAAGACGCCGGCCTCGACGAGACGCTTCTCGGTGGCGTCCCAGCCGTGGCCCGGGTGGGCGGCCGCGAGGCCGTTGATCTCCGCCCGGATCTTGGCGGCGTGGCCGGCCGCGGCCAGCACCCGGATCTCCTCGACGAAGGCCTCGGAGTCGGTGCGCAGGTGCGCGGTCTTGCCGTTGGTCAGGTTCCGCACGTAGGCGTGCTTGCCGCCGTTGAGCGGGATGACGTACTTGAACTCGCCCAGAACGCTGAGGGCGCCACCCTGGCCAGCCTGGCCGGCCCGGACTGACGCGCGCGCGGTCTTAGAGGTGTTGCTCGCCACGGAGGTACTCCTTGCAGACGTACGGGAGGACTTGATCGTCCGGGGGCTGTTGCGGGTGACGCCCGGATGAGCCTCGGCCCGCGAAGATGTACGGCGGCACAGAACCGCCCAAGAAACTGTACACGACCGCGACACCTGGCTGGTCGTCGCGCCGTCATGGTGGTCAACGGGGTCACCCGGCCGGCTATTCCGGCCGGATCCGGCCGGCGAATTTTCCGATTCCCTAGCGCACCATCCGTCACGAGGTTCATCATGTGTTGCAGAGGCCACTCGGGTGGACGAGGTCGTAGGGGAAGACGCACCTCGCTCTCCGGGAGGTCACCGTGCCAACGCGTGGCGTCGTATACGTCCACTCGACCCCGCTCGCCGTGTGCTCACACGTCGAGTGGGCGATCGCGCGCGTCCTCGCCGCGCCGGTCAACCTGCAGTGGACGGCCCAGCCCGTCGACCCCGGCGCCCGCCGCGCCGAGTGCGGGTGGACCGGTAGCCCGGGGACGGGCGCCGAGCTGGCTGCTGCCCTCCGGCAGTGGCCCATGATCCGTTTCGAGGTGACCGAGGAACCCAGCCCCGGCGCCGACGGCGAGCGGTTCATGTACGTCCCGGGGCGGGGCCTGTTCCGGGCCACCGTCGGCGCGGCCGGCGACATCCAACTCGGCGAGGACCGGCTGCGCAGCCTCATGGCGTCCGCCCGCGCCCCGGAGGCCCTCGCGCACGCCCTGGACAAGGCCCTCGGCACCGCCTGGGACGCCGAGCTGGAGCCCTACCGGTACGCCGGCGACGGCGCCCCGGTGACGCTGCTCACCCGGGTCGGTTGACCGAAGGTCAAGTTGCCCGATACGCGGTGAACTGGTGGGATGGGTCGCGTGTCGACCACCCCTCGACGTACCTTCGTCGTGCTCGCCGCACTGACCGCGCTGCTCGTCTCCGGCTGCGCGAAAGAGCCGGCAGGACCGCATCTCGCCGGGCCGCCGAGCCCCTCCTCGGCCGCCCCGACCCCGACCCTGACCCCGACCGCCGCCGATCCGGCCGCCCGGGCCGCGGCCCTGGTCCGCACGCTCGCCGACGAGGACCTGGTCGGCCAGGTGCTGATGCCGTACGCCTACGGCAGCTCCGCGACCAAGGTCTCGCCCGGGTCGCCGCCGGCAACCGGGCCCTCGCCGGGGTCGACACCCCGGCGGAGATGGTGGCGAAGTACCGGCTCGGCGGCCTGATCCTGGTCGGCTTCAGCGCCGACGACCCCACCTCCGGCAACCAGGCCACCACCAACGTCGACAACCCCAAGCAGGTCCGGGAGCTGACCACCGGGCTGCGGGAGGCCGCCGGGAAGCTCCCCGCCGGCCCGGCTCCCTTCCTCATCGGCACCGACCAGGAGTACGGCGTGGTCACCCGGGTCACCGACGGCGTGACCCTGCTGCCCAGCCCGATGGCGGCCGGGGCCGCCGGGAAACCGGCGCTGACCGAGGCCGCCTGGCGGGCCGCCGGCGCGGAACTCGCCGCGATGGGGATCAACCTCGACTTCGCCCCCGTCGCCGACGTGCTGGCCACCCGGAGCACCGTGATCGGCTCCCGCTCCTTCGGCGCCGACCCGGCCAACGCCTCCGCGCAGGTCGCCGGCGCGGTGCGGGGCCTGCAGGCCGAGGGGGTGGCGGCCAGCGTCAAGCACTTCCCCGGGCACGGCCTGAGCGCCACCGACTCGCACAAGGACGTGCCGGTGATCGGCCAGTCCCGCGACGTGCTGGACCGGACGGCGTTCCCGCCGTTCCGCGCCGGCATCGGCGCCGGCGCCATGGCGGTCATGTCGGCCCACCTCGACGTGCGGGCCGTCGACCCGGGCGTCCCGGCCACCTTCTCCCACAAGCTCCTCACCGACGTGCTGCGCGGCCAGCTCGGCTTCCAGGGCGTGGTGATCACCGACGGGATGAACATGCCGCCGGCCAAGCGCTGGTCGCCCGGCGAGGCGGCGGTGCGGGCCCTCACCGCGGGCAACGACCTCATCCTGATGACCCCGAACGTGAGCCAGGCGTACGACGGGCTGCTCGCCGCGCTCCGCGACGGCTCGCTGCCCCGGGCCCGGCTGGTGGAGGCCGCCACCCGCGTGCTCACCATGAAGTTCAAGCTGGCCGACCGGCCGACCCCGGAGCTGTCCGGACTCAACAGCGCCGACCACCGGAAGGCGGCGGCCGACCTGGCCGCGGCGGCGGTCACCCAGCTGCGCGGGAAGTGCGGCGCCCCGGTGGCCGGACCGGTCACCGTCACCTCCTCCGGCGGGCGGGACCGGACCCGGGCGACGCTGACCGAGGCGCTCACCGCAGCCGGCGTGAAGGTGGTGCCCAGCGGCGGCACCGTCGTCCACCTCGTCGGGTACGGCGACGGCGGCGACGACCTGCGCGCCGACGCCACGGTGACGGTGGCCATGGACACCCCGTACGTGCTGGCCGCCGCGAAGTCGCCGACGCTGCTGGCCACCTACTCGTCCAGCCGGGCGTCGATGACCGCGCTGGCCGGGGCGCTCGCCGGCAAGGCCCGGCCGGGCGGCCGGTCGCCGGTCCCGGTGTCCGGGCTGCCCGCCACCACCTGCGGCACCTGACCGGCGGCCGCCGCCGCGACAGGCCCGACCGCGACCAGCCCGACTGGTAGCGTTCGGGCGTCCGCCGCCGCAGGAAACGGAGGGTCGAGCGCCGTGACGCGACCGGAGCCGGCACTCTCCGTGGTGGTGCCGATGTTCAACGAGGAGAGCGTCCTGCCGCTGCTGGCCGAGCGGCTACGCGGTGTGCTCGACGGCCTCGGCGAGGCGTACGAGGTGGTGGCGGTCGACGACGGCAGCACCGACGGCACCGCCGCCGGGCTGACCGCCCTGCGGGTGGGCTGGCCGGAGCTGCGGGTGCTGCGGCTGCGCCGCAACAGCGGCCACCAGGCCGCCCTGGTCGCCGGGCTGCTCCGCGCCCGCGGCGGGTACGTGGTCAGCATCGACGCCGACCTGCAGGACCCGCCCGAGGTGATCGTCGAGATGCTCCGCCGGGCGCGCGCCGACGAGCTGGACATCGTCTACGGCGTCCGGGCCGACCGGAGCCGGGACAGCGCGTTCAAACGGTGGACCGCGGCCGGCTACTACCGGCTCATCCGGCGGCTGGTCGGCAAGCAGGTGCCCGCCCAGGCCGGCGACTTCCGGCTGCTCAGCCGGGCCGCCGTGGAGGCGCTGCGGGAGCTGCCCGAGCGCAGCCCGGTGCTCCGCCTGGTGGTGCCCTGGCTCGGCTTCCCCAGCGGGGAGGTCGGCTACGAGCGGCAGGAACGCGCCGCCGGGCGGACCAAGTACCCGCTGTCCCGGATGGCCGGTCTGGCCGCGGAGAGCGTCACCAGCTTCTCCGCCGCGCCGCTGCGGGTGGCCACCTGGCTGGGGCTGGCCGGGGTGGCCGTCTGCGGGGTGCTGGTGGTGGTGGCGGTGCTCGCCTGGTTCGCCGGCGCCACGGTGACCGGTTGGCCGTCGCTCTACGTGGCGATCCTGTTCCTCGGCGCGGTGCAGCTGCTCTGCCTCGGCCTGCTCGGTGAGTACGTCGCCCGGATCTACACCGCGGTGCAGGGCCGGCCCGCGTACTTCGTGGCCGGCGACAGCGCCGCCGAGCCGGCTTCCGCCGGCCGGGACGTCGTCGAGCTGGCCGACACGCTGCGGTGACCACCCTCGCCACCGGGGACGCCACCCCGTCGACCGTGGGCCCGCGTCGCCATCCGGCCGCCGTCCGGTTCGCCCCCGCCCTCGCCGGCTACGCGTTCGTCGCGGTCGTCCTGCTCAGCGCCGGCACGCCCGCACTCGACATCGCCCGCTGGACGGCGTACGCCCTGCTGGCGGTGCTGCTGCCCGGCACCCTGGTGTTCCGGGCGCTGCGCCGCCGGCCGCACACCCTGGTCGAGGACCTGGCGATGGGCGCGGCCGTCGGGCTGGTGCTGGAGCTCGCCGCCTGGGCGGCGTTCACCGCCGTCGGGGCGCCCGGCTGGTTGCGCCTCTGGCCGCTGGCGGTGCTGGCGCCGTTCGCCGCCGTGCCGCGGCTGCGCCGGCACTGGCGGGTCCGCTACGACACTGTCGCCCCGGCCGGCTGGGCCTGGGCGCTGACCGCGGTGGTCGCCGGCTTCACCGTCTACCTGTACGAGTCGTTCCTGGCCGTCAACCCGGTGGTCCCCACCGACGAGGGGCAGGCGCAGTACATCGACCTGGCGTTCCAGCTCTCCCTCGCCGGGGCGGCCACCCACCAGGTGCCGCTGGAGGTGCCGCAGGTGGCCGGGGAGCCGCTGCACTATCACTGGTTCGGCTTCGCCCACCTGGCGGCGACCAGCCTGGTCAGCGGGGTCGACCTGCCGACGGTCTTCTTCCGGCTCGCCGTGCCGGCGCTCTGCGCGCTCGCCGCCGTGCTGGTCGCCGTGGTGGGCTGGCGGATCACCGGCCGGCCGTACGCCGGGGTGGTCGCCGCGGGGCTGATGTTCACCGTCGGGGAGTTCGGCTTCGAGAACGGGTGGCGGCAGCTCTTCGGCACCCAGGCCACCTTCATCGTCTGGGGCAGCCCGTCGATGACGTACAGCTGGGTGCTGCTGTTGCCGCTGATCGCGGCGCTCGGGGAGATCGTCGGTCGGGCCCGCGGCGTGGCCGTGCCCCCGTTCGGGCGCGGCGCCTGGGTGCTCGCGGCGCTCTTCCTGGCCGCCTCCACCGGCGCGAAGGCCAGCACGGTGCCGGTGGTGCTGGCCGCGCTCGGGTTCACCGCCGTGCTGCTGCTGGCGGTCCGGCGCCGGCTGCCGCGCGCGGTGCTCGTCGCCGCCGGGCTGGCCCTCGCGGCGCAGGTCTTCGCCACGGCGGTGCTCTTCGCCTTCGAGAGCCACGGGGTGACCGTCGACCCGTTCTCCGGGCTGCGGACCTACCTGCCCGAGGACCGTTCCGCCGGGGTAACCGCGATGCTCTGGGTGGCGGTGCTGCTGGCCCTCCTGCTCAGCCTCCAGCTCCGGCTGGCCGGCGTCCTGGCGCTGCTGCGGGCGCGCCGCGGCCGGCTGGAGCCGGTGCAGCTCCTCCTGCTCGGCGGCGCGCTCGCCGGGCCGGCGATCTACCTGCTGGTCGGCCACCCGGGCAGCAGCAACCAGTACTTCACCCGGACCGGCTTCGCCTTCGGCGTGCTCCTCTCCGCCTGGGGCTGGGTCGAGGTGGCCGATCGGGCCGCGCTGCGGCCCGGGGACGGCTGCTGCTCGGGGTGGGGACCGCCGGGTTCGCGGTGCTGCTGACCGCGGTCCAGCTCGGGTCCGTGACCAGCACGCCGGCGATCCCCGCGTACGCCCCGGTGCTGCCGCTGCTCTGCTGGGCCGCCGCCCTGACGGTGGTGGCGCTGCTGGTCGCCCTGTGCTGGCCGGCGCTGGTCGGGCGCTGGCCCGGGCTGGCCGGCCGGGGCGGGCTGCTGCTGCTCACCGCCGTGCTGGTCGCCGGCGCGCCCGGCCTGGTCATGGACGCGGCCGCCGCCGGGAAGCAGCCGAACGGCGGGGCGTACCCGGTGGTGCCGATGCCCGCCTCCCGCGTCGAGGCGGCCCGCTGGGTCCACGCGCACAGCGACCCGGACGACGTGGTGGCCACCAACGTGCACTGCCGGGCCGTGGTGGACGGCTGGTGCGACGCCCGCACGTTCTGGCTCAGCGGTTACGCCGAGCGCACGGTGCTGGTGGAGGGGTGGGCGTTCGCGCCCCGGATGGTCGGGCTGCCCGAGGGCCCGTACGCCCCGTTCTGGGACGCCGACCGGCTGCGCGCCAACGACGCCGCGTTCACCGCCCCGACGTCCGCCGGGCTGGCCGCCCTCCGCGACCGGTACGGGGTGCGCTGGCTGGTGGTAGACCGCGCCGTCGCAGCGGAGTCGCCGACCCTGCGCACCCTGGCCGACCTGCGCTTCGAGAACTCCCGGACGGCCGTCTACCGGCTCCGCTGATCCGGCCGGTCCGGCTCAGCCCTCGGCCGGGCGGTGGGCGCGGAGCATCAGCGAGACACCGGGGAGCGACTTCACCGGCAGGTACCGCTCGGCGGTGATGATCGTGCGCAGCCCCAGGTTGAGCACCGGGTTCAGGTCGTCCAGGTCGCTGCCGGTGGAGCGGCGCCGCCGCCAGGCGGCCACCGGGCGGAGCACCACGTTCCAGCTCCACAGCTCGTCGACCACGAGCCCGGCCTTCTCCACCACCGCCCGCAGCGAGGCACGGTCGTAGCGGCGCACGTGCCCGACCGCCACGTCGTGCGCGGACCAGAGCCGCATGTCGCACGGCACCGCGATCAGCGCCGTCCCGCCCGGGCGCAGGGTGCGCCGGATCTCGGCGGCGGCGAGGTGGTCCTCGTCGAAGTGCTCCAGGATGTCGAAGGCGACCACCAGGCCCAGGCCGGCCGAGGAGACCGGCAGGTGGCGGGCGTCGGCCCGGATCACGTCCAGGCCCCGCTCCCGGGCCACCCCGGCGCCCTCCGCGCTGTACTCCAGGGCCAGCGGGCGCCAGCCGTGCGCCCGCAGCACCCGGGTGTTGCCGCCGCCGGCCGCCCCGATGTCCAGCGCCCGCTCCGGTCGCGTCCCGGCCGCCGCCAGCCGGCGCAGCGCCCGACCCAGCAGGGCGCGCCGCTCCCGGTACCACCAGTGGGTGTCCTCGAGCGCGGCGAGCTTGCGGATCTCGGTCGCTTCCACGCCGCAGACGGTAACAGGGCCGTTTCCGTTCAGTGGACTTTGACAAGTCCATGGTTGGAAGTCCCGCCTTGCGGTGGGACGGTCCCGGTCTGACGCGCGTCGGCGGTGCCGGGTTGACGTTTCACGGCCACCGGCCCGCCGGGGCGGGTCTTACGGTCGGCTCCACGTCCGTTTAGCGACTCCCGGCCACTCCGGGCGTCGGTGGCCTCGTGCGCGAGCGCGGCGAGGTTGCGTGCGGCGTTCACATCCCGGTCCAGGGTCAGGCCGCAGGTGGTGCAGGTGTAGGTGGCTCGGACAGGGCCAGCTTGGTTTTCACCGCGCCGCAACCCGAGCAGGTCTTCGAGGACGGAAACCAGCGGTCAGCCACGACCAGCCGGCCGCCATTCCATTGGGATTTGTAGGCCAGTTGCCGGCGTAGCTCGGCGAACCCGGCGTCGGCGATGTGCCGGGCCAGCCGCCGGTTGCGCAGCATCCCGGCCACATTCAGGTCTTCCACCACGATGGTGCCGTACTCCCGGGCCAGGCGGGTGGTGAGCTTGTGCAGCCCATCGCGGCGCAGATTCGCCACCCGGGCGTGTGCGCGGGCGACTTGGCGGCGCGCCTGCGCCCACCGCGTTGACGGATTGCGGCCAATGCGCCGGTCGGGGCCGACCCTGCGGGACATCCGCCGGGCCAGGCGTCGCATCCGCCGCCCAGCGGCGTTGAGGTGACAGGGGTTGGGCGCCAGTTCGCCAGTCGAGAGCACCGCGAGGTGCTTGAGGCCCACGTCTGCGCCGATCGCGGCAGCCGGGCGGGCCGGGCTGCGCTCGGCGCGGTCGACCTCGACGCAGAACGCGACGTGCCAGCGTCCGCCGTCGCGGCGTACGGTCGCGGACAGGATCCGGGCGGTCCCGGCGTCCAAGCGGCGGGCGAGCTTGCGGGCGGACTCGTGCAGCTCGAGCCGGCCCAACCGGGGAAGCACGACATGCTTGCGATCCGGCTCGACGCGGATCGCGCCGGTGGTGAATCGCACGGTCGGGGTCGACCGGCGGCGTGACTTGAACCGGGGGAACCCGACCAGCCGTCCGGCGCGCCTGCCCGTACGGGAGTCCGACCAGTTCTTCAAGGCCCTAGCCAGGGCATCCAGGCCGGTGTTGTACGCCTCCTTGGAGCACTCGGCCCACCACGGCGCCACCTCGGACTTCGCCTGATTCCACGCCCTACGCAGCGCGGGAAGCGACCAGCCGACCACCGGGGTCAGGTCCGCCTCGTCGATGCCGTACGAGCGTTCGGCGGCCCGCTGATCCATCACCGCCTTCACTCGCGCCAGTGCCCAGTTGTGCGCCACCCGGGCCGCCCCCGCATGCGCGAGCAGCGCCCGCTCCTGCGACGCAGTCAAATCCAAGGCGTACCGGTACGCCTGCACGGTCTTCACGCCGGGTTGTCCCTCGTCGCGGCTTCCACGGCCCGGCGAACCCTGCTCGCCCTCACACCGCGCCCGTACAGACGCCCCCACAACGACGTCAAGATCTCCGTGACGTCCCGCACAATGTCCTCGCCCAAAGTCCACCACCAGCAGCCGGGGGCCCTGCCCGGCAAGGGCAGCCTCAGCGTACTCGCTGCCGAGACGGACGAAAGCATCGACAAAGATTAGCCGACCCACAGCGAGCCGGCACCGGCAGTTTCATTCCCGAAACCACCGGTACGCCGTGACGTGATACACGGCTTCCCGCTGTGCCCACCATCTAAAGTTCACGAAGGCACTACAGCGCATACTCACGACGAATCGGCAGGGCCCCTCCGCTCGGAGGGGCCCTGCCGATTCGTCACTCTGTTACAGCGGGATGTTGCCGTGCGCGCCCCGGGCGGCCGGCGCCGCGGCGAGCGCCTCGGCGATCCGGCGCCGGGTCTCCTCCGGCTTGATCACGTCGTCCACCACGCCGATCTCCAGCGCCCGGTTGACGCCACCGGCGAACCGGACCTGCTCCTCGATCAGCTGGGCGCGCAGCGCCTCCCGCTCCTCGGCGGGCGCGGCGGCCAGCTTCTTGCGGTGCAGGATGTTGACCGCCGCGCTGGCGCCCATCACCGCGACCTCCGCGTTCGGCCAGGCGAAGACCGCGGTGGCGCCGAGCGACCGGGAGTTCATCGCGATGTACGCGCCGCCGTACGCCTTGCGGGTCACCAGCGTCACCCGCGGCACCACCGCCTCGGCGAACGCGTGCAGCAGCTTCGCGCCGCGCCGGACCACGCCGTCCCACTCCTGGCCCAGGCCGGGCAGGTAACCGGGGACGTCGACCAGGACGATCAGCGGCACCCCGAGCGAGTCGCACATCCGCACGAACCGGGCCGCCTTCTCCGCGCTGGACGCGTCGAGGCAGCCACCCAGCCGCAGCGGGTTGTTGGCGATCACGCCGACCGTCCGTCCGGCGAACCGGCCGAGCGTGGTGACGACGTTCGGCGCCCACTTGGCGTGCAGTTCCACGCCCGGGGCGTCGAGCAGCGCCTTGACCACCGGCTTCACGTCGTACGCCCGGTTGGTCTCGGCCGGCATCTTCGCGGCCAGGTCGTGCCCGTCGGTCGCGCCGGCCGGCACGTCGTCGGGGCAGAGCCGCCCCTGGTGGCCCAGCAGCGCGGCGAGCTTGCGCGACTCGACCATCGCCGCCTCGTCGTCGGCGCAGGTCACGTGCACCACGCCGGAGCGCCGGCCGTGCGGCTCGGGGCCGCCCAGGCGCTCCATGTCGACCTGCTCGCCGGTGACGCTGCGGACCACCTCGGGGCCGGTGACGAAGATCCGGCCGGCACCGCTCATCACCACGATGTCGGTCAGCGCCGGACCGTACGCGGCGCCACCGGCGGCCGGGCCGAGCACCACGGAGATCTGCGGCACCCGGCCGGAGGCCCGGACCATGGCGGCGAAGACCTGCCCGACGGCGTCGAGCGCGACGACGCCCTCGGCCAGCCGGGCGCCGCCGGAGTGCCAGAGGCCGAGCACCGGCACCCGCTCCCGGACGGCGGTGTCGATCGCGTCCACGACGTGCCGGCACCCGTCGGTGCCCATCGCGCCGCCCATCTTCGTGGCGTCGGTGGCGAACGCGATCGCCGGCGTACCGTCGATCTCACCCCGCGCCCAGAGCGCGCCGGAGGTGTCCCGCGGCGAGGCCAGGCGCAGCGTGCCGGCGTCGAACAGCGCCCGCAGCCGCACCTCGGGATCTCGGTAGTCCACGGTCGCGCTCTCCGCGCTGACGGCGGTCGTGGTCACTTGTGCCTCCAAGGCTGTGGTCTCAGGCCCGCGTGAAGACGAGAGCCACGTTGTGACCGCCGAAGCCGAACGCGTTGTTCAGCGCGGCGGGGATCTCCAGGTGGCGCGCCTTGTGGGCGGCCACGTCCATGGTCAGGCCCTCGTCCGGGTCGTCCAGGTTGATCGTCGGAGGCACGACACTGTCGCGGATGGCCAGGATGGCGGCGATCGACTCCAGCGCGCCGGCCGCGCCGAGCAGGTGCCCGGTCATCGACTTGGTGGCGGAGAGCACCGGGTGGTCGCCGAGCGCCTTGTGCAGCGCGCCGATCTCCAGCATGTCGCCCACGGGGGTCGAGGTGGCGTGCGCGTTGACGTGCCTGATGTCCGTCTTCGCGACGTCCGCGTCGGCGATCGCCTTCGCGATGGCCCGGATCGCGCCCTCGCCCTCGGCGTGCGGCTGCACGATGTCGTACGCGTCCGAGGTGATGCCGGCGCCGGCGAGGCGCGCGTACACCCGGGCGCCGCGGGCGGCGGCGTGGTCGGCGCGCTCCAGGACCACCACACCCGCGCCCTCGCCGAGCACGAACCCGTCCCGGCCCTTGTCCCACGGGCGGGAGGCCCGCTCCGGCTCGTCGTTGCGGGTCGACATGGCCCGCATCGAGGCGAAGCCGGCGATCGGCAGCGGGTGGATGACCGCCTCGGTGCCGCCGGCCACCACCACGTCGGCCCGGCCGGCGCGGATGATGTCCAGGCCGAGCGCGATCGCCTCGGCGCCGGTCGCGCAGGCGCTGGCCACCGAGTGCACGCCGGCCTTGGCGCCCAGTTCCAGCCCGACCCAGGCGGCCGGACCGTTCGGCATCAGCATCGGCACCGTGTGCGGGGAGACCCGCCGCGGCCCGGACGCCTCCAGGATGTCGTCCTGGGCGAGCAGGGTGGTGGCGCCGCCGATGCCGGAGCCGACGCTGACCGCCAGCCGCTCCGGGTCCAGCCCGGAGTCGGCCAGGCCGGCGTCGGCCCAGGCCTGCTGCGCCGCGATGATCGCGATCGCCTCGGACCGGTCCAGCCGGCGCAGCTTGACCCGCTCCAGCACCTCGGAGGGTTCCACCGCGAGCTGGGCGGCGATCCGGACGGAAAGTTGCCCGGCCCACTCCTGGGTGAGCGCACTCACCCCGGAGCGGCCGGCGAGCATGGCGTCCCAGGTCGACGCGACGTCCCCGCCGAGCGGGGTCGTCGCGCCGAGCCCGGTGACGACGACGTCGGGGCGACTCATGATCAGGACTGCGCCGCGATGTAGCTGACGGCGTCCCCGACGGTCTTCAGGTTCTGCACCTCGTTGTCCGGGATCTTGACGCCGAACTTCTCCTCGGCCGCCACCACGACCTCCACCATTGAGAGGGAGTCGACATCGAGGTCGTCGGTGAAGGACTTCCCCTCGGCCACGTCGTCCGGGTTCACCCCGGCAACCTCTTCGAGGATCTCGGCGAGGCCGGCGGTGATCTCGTCACGGGTCATTGCGGTTGGTTCCTTTCATCGGGGGTTCACTCGACGGCCGGCGGTGCCGGTCGTCACACCTCGGCGCGTGGGCGCCCGAGGGGGTCTTCAGGGGCAGCGGACGACCTGACCGGCGTAGGTCAGGCCGCCGCCGAAGCCGAACAGCAGCACCGGGGCGCCCGCGGGCACCTCCCGCCGCTCGACCAGCTTGGACAGGGCCAGCGGCACGCTCGCCGCCGAGGTGTTGCCGGACTCGACGATGTCCTTGGCGATGATCGCGTCCGGGATGTTCAGCCGCTTGGCGATGCCGTCGATGATCCGGCCGTTGGCCTGGTGCGGCACGAACGCGGCCAGCTCCGAGGGCGCCACCCCGGCCTTCTCGCAGGCCTGCAGCGCCAGCGGCGCCAGCGCGGTGGTGGCCCAGCGGAAGACCGCCTGCCCCTCCTGCGCGATGTACGGGCGCCAGCCCTCGATCCGGACCGCGTCGCTCTTCTCCGGCACCGAGCCCCAGACCACCGGGCCCACCCCGGCCGGCTCACCCTCGGCGGCGGCGGTCACCACGGCCGCGCCGGCGCCGTCGCCGAAGATGATGCAGGTGGAGCGGTCGGTCCAGTCGGTGAAGTCGGAGAGCTTCTCCGCGCCGATGACGATGGCGTTGCGCGCCGCCCCGGCCCGGATCGCGTGGTCGACGGTGCCGAGGGCGTACGCGAAGCCGGAGCAGGCGGTGTTGATGTCGTACGCGGCCGGGGCGGTGATGCCCAGCTTGGCGGCGACCCGGCAGGCCACGTTCGGGCTGCGGTCGACCGAGGTGCAGGTGGCCACCACGACGAGGTCGATGTCGGCGGCGGTGAGGCCGGAGTTGGCCAGCGCCTTGCCGGCGGCGGCGGTGGCCATGTCGGCCACCGTCTCGTCGCCGGCGATCCGCCGGGTGACGATCCCGACCCGGTCCCGGATCCACTCGTCGTTGGTGTCCACGAGCTGGGCGAGGTCGTCGTTGGTCACCACCCGCGACGGCTGGTAGTGGCCCATCGAGACGATCCGACTGCCTGCCATTAGTGCTGTCCTCCGATGCGGGCGAGCGGCTGGCCCGGGGCGACCGGGTCGTCGTGGTGAGCGAGCCACTCGGTGAGCAGCCCGCTGTCGTGCGCGGTCACCTCGACCGGCCCCTGCCGGGTGGCCACGTGACCGATGACCTGGCCGGTGCGCAGGTCCGCGCCCTCGGCCAGCTCGGCGAGCGGCTCGAAGGTGCCGGCGGCGGGGGAGACCACCACCCGGAACTGGATCACCGGCTCATGGCCGCCCAGGCCGCTGTGCCGGGCGATCAGGTCCCGCGCGGCGGGCAGGTCGTCGGGGGTGTTCAGGGTGACGATCTCGGGCACGCCGGTGGCCTTCAGTTCCCGCTTGACCAGGCCGGCCAGGGTGCCGGCGGGGGGCAGCTCGATCACCCCGGTGACACCGAGGTCGGCCAGGTTGCGCATGCACAGGTCCCAGCGCACCGGCGCGGTCACCTGCCGGACCAGCCGCTGCACCATCTCCCGGCCGTGGTTGACCGCCGAGCCGTCGAGGTTGGACAGCAGGATCCGGGCGGGGTCGGCCGGGGTGATCCCGGCGGCGACATCGGCCAGCGCGGCCTCGGCCGGGGCCATGTACGGCGTGTGGAAGGCGCCGGCCACCTGGAGCCGGATCACCCGGGTCTTCGCCGGTGGCTCGGCGGCCAGCTTGTCCAGCCCGGCCACCGCGCCCGCGGCGACGATCTGGCCGGCGCCGTTGCGGTTGGCCGGGTGCAGCCCGTGCGCCTCGGTCGCGGCGAGCACCTCGTCCGGGTCGCGCCGAGCACGGCGGCCATCCCGGTGGGCTCCAGCGCGCAGGCGGCGGCCATCTCCCGGCCGCGGACGCCGGCGAGGGTGATCGCCGCCTCGGCGGGCAGCACCCCGGCGAGGGCGGCGGCGCCCAGCTCACCGACGCTGTGCCCGGCGGTCACCGCGACGTCGTACATCGGCAGGTGCTCGGCGGCGAGCAGCGCGGCCGCGACCAGCAGCGGCTGGGTGCGGGCGTGTCCCTGATCTCGTCGGCGTCGGCCTTCGTGCCGAGGTTGACCAGGTCGACGCCGGCCAGCGCGGACCACCAGCGCAGCCGCGCCTCGGAGCCGGTCAGGTCGAGCCAGGGAGTCAGGAAGCCGGGTTTCTGGGAACCCTGGCCGGGTGAGAGTACGGCGAGCACGCTTATGACTCTGACGGATACTCGTGGGTCGCGCTGTAGCGAGGGACACCAAACCGCACTAGAACCTTTGGCGGTTTCCTACAAAAATCGGCGGTGATCATCACCGGCCTGTGATGTTTTCCTCACGGCTGGGGTCATTGTCTGGGTCGGGACGGGTGCGACCCCCGGGACGACCGGGTCCAGCCGACCCACCGTCAGCGCCACCTGGAGGGCGAACGCGTCGCGGGGCGCCAGCGGCGAGAAGCCCGTCACCTCCGCGATCCGCTTCAGCCGGTAGCGCACGGTGTTCGGGTGCACGAAGAGCGCCCGGGCGGCACTCTCCAGCGTGCCCCCGGCCGCGAAGAACGCATCCAGCGTCTCGAGCAGCTCGCCACCGGCCCGGACCAGGGTGGCGTACACGTCGTGCCGGAGCCGGCGGCGGGCCTCCGCGTCGCCGGCCCAGCCGTTCTTCTCGTACATCGGGGTATCGGTGGGGATGCGTGGGTGTTGTTGAGAACCGTGTG
>NZ_JAEVHJ010000115.1:0-19833 GCF_016802855.1 Micromonospora sp. ATA51
GTCCGCCTGGTCAAGGATCTGATGCGGGATCAGGAGACGGGCAAGCGTTGGGTGCCGATCGTTCCAGATGAGGCGCGTACCTTCGGCATGGAGTCGCTCTTCCCCACCGCCGGGATCTACTCGCCGCGCGGACAGACCTACGACCCGGTCGACCGCGACACGCTCCTGTACTACAAGGAAGCCACGAACGGCCAGATCCTCCACGAGGGAATCACCGAGGCCGGTTCGATGGCCGACTTCACTGCCGCCGCCACGTCGTACGCCATCCACGGCGAGCCGATGATTCCCTTCTACATCTTCTACTCGATGTTCGGCTGGCAGCGGACGGCCGACCAGATGTGGGCGCTCGCCGACCAACTCGGCCGCGGCTTCCTCATCGGCGCCACCGCCGGCCGTACGACAATGACCGGCGAGGGCCTGCAACACGCGGACGGCCATTCCCACCTGATCGCTTCCACCAACCCAGCGGCGATCGCCTACGATCCGGCCTTCGCATACGAGGTCGCCGTGATCGTCCGCGACGGTCTGCGCCGGATGTACGGGCCGGACGCGGAAAACGTCTTCTACTACCTGACCGTCTACAACGAGGCGAAGACCCAGCCGCCCATGCCGCCGGGCGCGGCCATCGAGGAGGACATCCTCAAGGGTCTCTACCGGTTCCAGGAAGCCAATGCCCAGGAGTTGGCGGCGGACGCCCCGCGTCTGCAGCTCCTCGCCTCCGGCACCGCCATTCACTGGGCCCTGGAGGCCCAGCGACTCCTCGCCAGCGACTGGAGCGTGGCGGCCGACGTGTGGTCCGCCACCTCCTGGAGCGAACTGCGCCGCGACGCTCTGGACTGTGACGCGGCGCAGCTCAAGGGCGAGGACCGGATCCCTTACGTCACCCGGGTGCTGGCCGGCGCCCCCGGCCCGGTGCTCGCCGTCAGCGACTGGATGCGCGCGGTCCCGGACCAGATCAGCCAGTGGGTGCCGCAGGACTGGCACTCGATCGGCACGGATGGCTTCGGCCTCTCCGACACCCGGGAGGCCGTCCGTCGCCACTTCGGGGTTGACCCGCAGTCGGTCGTGGTCGCGGCGCTCGCAGCCCTGGCCCGGCGCGGCGAGGTCAAGCCCGAGACCGTACAGGAGGCCCGGAAGCGCTACGGAATCGCCTACGACCACTAACCCGGGTTAGGGGCCTATTCGTCCAGGGCGTGTCCTGTCGATCATGGCAGCCAGATGATGGCGGCGATGAGGACCAGGCTGGTTCGGCAGAGGAATGCCGTACGGATCGCCAGGTCACGCCAGTGGGCCGGGGATCGGCGATACAGTCGTTCGTCGACCGCCGGCGACGCGCAGGCCGCGGCACGGTAGGTGGTGAACCTGTGTCCTGCACCAGCCCAGGGGGAGAGCTACCTCGTTCCAGCAAGGAGACGGCAGTGCGGCTTTTCGTCGCGGGGGTTGACATCTGTTGCCAGCGGAGTGGGCGCTGATGCTCTTGAGCGCGCTTCAGTGTTAGAGTGACTGCCGTCGGGCAGGTGATAATCAAACCCATCCGGCGCGCGAGGCCCCTGCGACGGCAGGCTAAACACGCCAGATTGGTCGGTACCGGGAGTGCCTCGGGAACCAGATCCTTCGGGATCGAACGGACGTGGAGACCGTGTAAGACCAGGACCTGTCCTGGCTGTGGTCGTCGAAGCGTCAACCTCGCACCGCGTCAGCGGGTAAGACGAGGAGCGTCCGCTGGTGACGGCGGACTGCGAGTTGGTGTGCTCACCACAGCGCACTCGCTCGTAACGGGAACAGGGGTCCTGGGTCGGCCGGCCCCTCGTCGAGGCGCTGGTGGACCTGGGCCACGAGGTCACGGCCAGCACCCACCGGAGCGAGAACTTCTCCGTCATTGAGGCACTCGGGGCGCGGCCGGCGTTGATGGACGGGCTGGACGATGCCGCGATGCGGGCAGGCGATCCTCGAGGCCGAACCGGAGGTGATCATCAACCAGGTCACGGCGCTCTCCGCGCCGTCTCGTGACTACGCGAAGTGGCTGGAGGTGACCAACCGGCTGCGGAGCGAGGGCACCAAGACACTGATGACGGCGGCTCGTGAAGCCGGCACCCGTCGGGTCGTTGCGCAGAGCGCCAGCTTCATGACCCAGCCGGTCGGATCGGGGCCCACGGACGAGTCGGCGCCGCTGTACCTGGAAGCCCCGGAGCCAATCCGAAGCCACATACAGGCGAACATCGCGGCCGAGACACTGGTGTTGGGCACACCAGGGATCGAAGGCGTCGTCCTTCGATACGGATTTCTCTACGGTCAAGGCACCGCGATCGGGCCGGGTGGAGAATGGGCAACAGGGGTCGCGTCGGGCGACGTGCCGATTGTCGGCGAGGGCACCGGCCGGTATCCGTTCATTCACGTCCGCGACGCGGTGTCGGCCACCGTGCAAGCGGTCGGCAGGGGAAGCCCCGGTATCTAGAACGTAGTGGGGGACGAGCCCGCCCCCCAGGCTGAGTGGCTTCCCTACCTGGCCGAAATCCTGGACGCCCCTCCGCCGCGGCGCGTCTCCAAGGAGGAGGCCGAGAAGCAGATCGGCGTTCAAGCCGTGTACTACGGCACCCAGCTCCGCGCACCCAGCTCCGCGCGGCCAGCAACGCCAAGGTCAAGTCTGCGCTGGGGCTGAACCTCGGATACCCGTCATGGCGGGAGGGATTCCGAGAGCTGTTCAGTTGATCGGCCTTGCCCCAAACGCTCTACCGGGCCAGCTGTGTCTGTCGTACAAGGGGTGCGGGTCTCCGTCCTGCCCCAGCCTCGTCCGCAGCGGTAAGGCCGCGGTGGGGGGCTGATGACGATCAACCCGGTAGTTCCCCCTTGCTACCGGAGTGAACCATCTGACGGATATCCGTCGGAAGCGCCGCCTGAAGGCGGTCCATGATGCCGCCCTGCGTCGCCTCGCCGACGACTTCCAGGACGACCCGAGCCGCAAACGCCGCCTCCGGCCGGTCCATTCCCGCGCGATCGGCCACCCGACCGACGAACTCGTCCCTGTCGAACCGGGCACCCCTGCTGGGCGCCCCGGCGGTCTGCCGCAGGTATTCGCCGATCTCGCGAGGAAGTTCAGCGGCGAGGTTGTCGGCTAGTCCTTCCGGAACCCGCTCGCCAAGCGTCTGCAGTGTGGCGCGGATGGCGGACGTCGCCTCACCGATATCGGCGAGTCGCGCCTTCGCCTGGACCTGACCCACAAGCTCGTGATGTTGCACGTTGGCCACCTCCCACGTCTGCCTCAGCGACGATCACTCTCCGCGGTCACCAGGCGGCACGACCGTCCGCAGCCTGACCCTCAGCAGGTCGGTCACCAGCTGTGCCCGCGCCGTCGCGAATACCCCTCCGGATGCTGACGACCGCAGGTCGATGGTCAGCTCTTGGCTTCCCGCTTCGCCATCTGTGGTTCGGTACCCTTGCCGACCTTGCGCAGGGCCTCCCGCAGCTGGTCCTCGGTCATCTTCGAGTTGCCCTCGATGCCCGCGTCGTGGGCGCGCTGGCGCAGTTCGTGCAGCTGCTCGCCAGCGGCCATGTCAGCCTCCCCTATGGCGTGTCCTGGCCCGGGAACGGGCCCTGCTGACCGGGTGACTTCCCCTGCGCGCGCTGACCTAACACCAGCGGAACCATCAGCGCACTTGTGCGGGAGGGCGGGTTGCCAGCGGCGCTTGCCGCCCGGAAACGCCCGCTTGCGGGCAGTCCGGTGGTGGCGCCTCGATCCAGACGTCGGCGTCTCGCCGCTGGGCGAGACGCCGATCCGGGTCAGGTCTGATTGCCGGGCAGGTTCTTGTAGTCCTGCGGACTTACCCCCTTCGGCTTCGGATCCTTCTGGGTTTGGCCGCCACCGCGGTTGACGTTGGTCGACCCGCCGAGCGCGTCGATCATCTCGGCCTTGTTCATCTGGTCGGTGTTGTCGATGCCAGCTCGCTGAGCCTCCTTGCGCAGCTGGCCGGTGGTCATCTCCGCACGATCGCGTGCCATGGGATCCTCCCTCGGGTCACTGGACGGACTGCAGCGCGCGGTAGGCGCCGGCGGGGTCGTCGGTGAAGCGTTCGCCCTTTTGGTCGAGCCTGCGGAAGCCGTCCGGCAGTTGCCGCGATTCAGCCTCGCTGAGCTCGTTGTCCGCCTGCTGGTCGCGGCTGAGACCGCGTTCGAGCCACCGCACGATGTCGCTCCAGCTGTTCCAGTCACCGCGCCGGTAGACGACCTCGACGTCTGACTTCTGGTAGTTCAACTTTGCCTCCCTGGTCCTGGGCTCGGTCGCTGCGCGCTTACCCGGCCTCGGCCATGCCCAACGCGGCGCTCACACGAGGACGAGCACCTCAAGCGATTGGCTGACGCGGTGCCGGCGAACGTCATCAACATCGCCCTCGACGACCTCGGCGACGACGAGTGGAACACGCGGACGGGCACGCACGCCGAGACGGCGCGGGCTGCCGTGCGACCGACCGAGCCGCCGGGCAACTCATGTCGTGGCCACCGACGCGCCCCTGGACGCCCGACCCCAGGAACAGCAACTAGCCTGCGCAGATGCGACACACCCTCGCACCTGGCGATGAAACCCTGCACGGCCATTTCTCCCCCGACTTCCCGCCGGTGCTCACCATCGACCCCGGCGACACCGTCACCTACCGCACCCTGGACTGCTGGTGGTCGGCCGGCCCGTACCCGGGCGGGCGGAACCGGGAACGGCCCCGGGCACCGCAATACCAGCCCGACCACGGACACGCGCTGATCGGTCCGGTTGCGGTCCGCGGCGCCCGAGCGGGCCAGACCATCGAGGTACGCATCGACGCGATCGTCCCGGCCACCTGGGGAACCACCGTGGCCGGCGGCTGGCCGAGCGGCTTCAACCAGCGGTACGGCGTCGAGGAGGAAGGGGTGGTGCACGCCTGGGAACTGGACCCGGTGGCCATGACCGGCCGCAACCAGCAAGGCCACACGGTGGCGCTGCGTCCCTTCATGGGGGTGCTCGGTATGCCGCCGGCCGAACCGGGGCGGCACTCGACGATCCCGCCCCGACCCTGCGGCGGCAACCTGGACTGCAAGGAATTGACCGCCGGCAGCACCCTGCTGCTGCCGATCCCGGTCGACGGGGCACTGTTCTCAGTCGGGGATGGGCACGCCGCGCAGGGGGACGGGGAAATCGGCGGTACCGCGATCGAGTGCCCGATGGACGAGGTGACCCTGACCTTCGACGTCCGCGACGACTTCCCGGTCACCGGGCCCGTGGCCCGAACCGCGGACGCCTGGCTGACACTTGGCGTCGGCGCGACCCTCGACGACGCCACGTTCATGGCCCTGAACTCGATGTTGACCCTGATGCAACGGTGGTACGACGTCAGCCGCCCCGACGCGGTGGCGCTGGCCAGCATCGCGGTCGACGTACGGGTTACGCAGATCGTCAACCAGACCGTCGGCGCGCACGCGTTGCTCCGCGACGGCGCGCTGCGCTGAGCCGACACAAGGGCCGCGAGTCCGACGAGCCGTTCACCGAGGCGGTACGGGAGCTGGTGGAGGGCCTCGGCAAGCCGACGGATCCGACCGTCGCGCCGACGTGGCGGGTTACTGCTTGCGGGCCGCCTGCGCGCGCCAGTCGTCGAGGCGCGTACCGGCGACGCGGGCACCGTCGGCGGGAACGAGTGAGCGTTCGCCCAGCGTGGCGCCGAAGTACCGGGCGGCGGGGTCGGTCACCACCGAACGCGGGTCGTGACGGGCGCCGAGAACGGATCGGCCCAGCTCGTCGAGGCGGAACTGCTCCGGCCCGGCGACCTCGACCACGTCGTTCGTCGGCGCACCGACCGCGACCTCGGCCACCGCCGTCGCGACGTCGGCGGCCGCCATCGGCTGAATGAGCACCGACGCGAGGCGTACGGTGTCGCCGTCCGTGGCGGCGTCGACGATGCCCTGGACGAACTCGAAGAACTGCGTGGCGCGCACCAGCGAATACGGGATCCCGGACGCGACGATGAGCTTCTCCTGGGCGACCTTCGCCCGCATGTACCCGCTGTCCGGCAGCCGGTCGGTGCCCACGATGGAGAGCGCCACGTAGTGCCCCACCCTGGCGTCCGCCGCGGCGGGGAGGAGATTCCGGGTGGACGTCTCGAAGAACTCCAGCACGGCGGCGTCCTCGAACGAGGGAGAGTTCGACACGTCGACGACGACGTCGGCGCCCTCGAGCACCTCGCCCACGCCTTCGCCGGTCAGCGTGTTCACGCCGGTCTTCGGTGAGGCGGGCACCGCCTCGTGGCCCTGCGCACCGAGTCTGTCCACGAGCTTGGAGCCGATGAGGCCGGTGCCGCCGATGACGACGATCTTCATGATCGAACCACTTCCTGTCTGCCGGTGATGGGCTGGGTCGCGTTGCCAACCAGTTCGACGGAAACAGGGCACCGATCCGTGACAGGTGCACCGACGGCAGTTGACGGAGTTGGCCCGGTGGAGGGTCTCACGGGCCGAAACCACCTTACGCACCTGCGGGTACGTGGCGTGGAGGCATCATGCGTCATGAATGCGTACGGTGGGTCGGCATCGCGCGTTCCGGGCGGCTCGGTCTCGCCCGGTCCCTCGACCGACGCCCCGGGTCTACGCTGGCCTGGTGCGGATCCGCATCGAGGGCCACGACCTTCCCGGGCGCGATTGCGGCAGCAGCGGCGACTTCCCCGGCTACCGCAACATCCATGTCGGCGTGCAGCGGCGCGACCAGCCGACCCGGTGGCTCGACCTGCAGCCGGGCGACGCCGCGGCCGTGACCTGGGACCTGGACTGCACTGCCGCGACCGTCACCGACGGAAGTCTCGACGTGCGCGGGCCGCACATCCAGGGCGGACCTGGTCGGCGCTTCATCTACCTGTCCTGGGGCGAGATCGACGACACCGGCACGTTCACCATGTTCCGGCGGGCCAAGCTGTGGCTGGACGGTGTCGAGGCAGCCAACGCGCAGGCGGCGGTCGGTGCCGGCAGCCTGACGGCCAGGCTGGGGCTCACCGACGCCAGAGGTCACCCGCTGTGCGCCGCCGTTCGACCGCCGAAGGTCACCTGGTCCGCCACCTAGGGTTGTCGGGGCCGGCTGGTCGGATCGGTGTCACGGGTGCAGCACCGCTTTGATCACCCCGTCCTCGCGGCGGTCGAAGCGCTGGTACAGCTCGGGTGCGTCGTCGAGGCTGCCGTGGTGGGTGACGATGACGCCGGGCCTGGCCCGGCCGGAGACCACGAGGTCGCGCAGCAGCCGGGTGTAGCGGCGGTCGTGGGTGCGGCCGAACCGGACCGCGACGCCCTTGCCGAAGAGCGTCCCCCACGGCGCGACCAGGTCTTCGTGGGTCGTCGCGCCGGGGCGCGGGTGCAGGTCCTTGTCCGGGTACACCCCGGCGACGGCGATCGCGCCGGTCGGGTTGACCAGCCGTGCCGCGTCGGCGATCACCTGGTCGGGGCGTTCCTGGTCGGGGCGTTCCCGGTCCGCGGCCTGGAACCCGACCGCGTCGACGACCTTGTCGACCCCGCCCAGCTTGTCCTCGCCGAGGGGCAGCCCGGCTCGGGCCCTGTCCTCCCGGATCTGCTCCACCGGGTCGCCGCGGCGGAAGTCGATCGGGACCGCCCCGATTTCGCCCGCCTTGTCCAGCCGGGCGTCCACCCGGTCGACGCAGTACACGACGCGGGCGCCGCGGAGCAGGGCCGAGTAGGCGCTGAGCAGGCCGATGGTGCCGCCGCCGAACACGGCCACCGTGTCACCGGGTTCCACCCCGGCGAGGGTGGCGGCGGCGTGCCAGCCGGTGACGAACGCGTCGGCGAGCAGCACGAAGTCGTCCTCGTGCGCGTCGCCGGGCTCTCCGGGCACCTGCAGGCAGTTCGCGTCGGCCCACGGCACACGGAGCAGGTCGGCCTGGGCGCCGCGGTAGGGGCCCATCCCGGCGTATCCGTAGGCCGCTCCCGGCCCCTCGCCCGCGCGCGTAGACAGGCCGCGGAGAGCCCCCGGGCGCACATCGCGCACGTGCCGCAGAACAGATGGGTGGGGACCACCACCCGCATGCCCGGTCGGACGGTCTGCACCGCGCGGCCCACCTGCTCGACCACACCCAGGGGTTCGTGGCCGAGCACCAGGCCCGGGTCGGCTCCGGTCCGCCCGTCGTACATGTGCAGGTCCGTGCCGCACAGGGCGCTGGAGGTGACTCGCACCAGCGCGTCGGTCTCCGCCTCCACCGTCGCGTCAGGCACCTCCCGCACCCCGACGGTCCGCACGTCCTCGTACACCACGGCTCTCACTCGTGCCCCCTCCGGTCGGTGATCGGGGCCATCCGCCGCGCCAGGCCGGCGGCGACGACCACGACATTGATGACCGATGCCGCCGCCAGGGCGGGCGCCCAGATCGGCGCCACGCGCAGCACCAACGCGCCGAGCAGGGCGCCGCCGAGCAACACCGGCCCGCCGGCGTACCCGGGGTGCGCTGCGCTGCTCATCCAGCCGCCGCGACAGCGAGGAGGAGCACCGCCTCGGCCGGCGCGACCATTCCGGTCCGGCGGTGCCAGCCCGGCCTGGCGTGGCGCAGGTACCGCGTGCCGCCGGCCACGCCCACCGCGTAGCCGCCCACCGCCGTCGGCCCGCCAGCAGGGGAGTCTCCGCCGTGGCGACCGCATGGCCGAACTGCACCAGATTGCCGGTGATCACGCTGGCGAAGAAGCCACCCAGTCGAGCCAGTCAGAACACGTCGAGGCAGCCGGACGCGGCGGCGAGCACCACCAGCAGCCGCAGCACGCTTCTTCCCACGCCGCCGACGTTCATGCCGCCGCGCACCTCCGCCGCCTGGGCGGACCGGCGCAGTTCCGAGCGTCCGCCGTCGGGATTGGGTGCGGGTTGGTATGCCTGTGGGGTGTCGGAGCGATCGAACGACGAGCAGCCCGCGGTAGGCGACACGGGGCAGGGGGAAGTGGCGCCCGCGCCGCAGCCGACCGGGGACCGGGCGGCGGGGAAGGCGGCGGGGCCGGGGCTGCTGCTGGGCGCGTGGGGTGTGGTGTACGGCGACATCGGCACGAGCCCGCTGTACGCGCTGAAGACGCGCCGCCAGTCGTGCCGAGTTCCTTCAGTTGCCGGAGCAGCACACCATCGTCCGCAGCGCCGAAGTCCCCGTCTGAGCGCCTAACGCTTCTTCTTCCGGGCTGCCCGTCGAGCCGCCGGCCGCCGGGCTCCAGCATCGACATCGGGTCACGTGATCCATAGACTCCGGTCTTTCTGGTATCACGAGTCCAGGGAGGACCCACGTGTCGAGCGAAACCCGACCGCACGCCGTCCCGCCGCTGCTGTCCCGCCTCGCGGCCGTGGCGATGGTTTCCGCCGCGCTGGTCGCCGCCGGTGGCGCCACCGCGACCGCGGCCCCGGCCGCCGCGCCGGCGCCCACGAAGGGCCCGTGCGGGTACACGCCGACGCCGGACGAGCCGGCGGCCCGGCCGGTGCCGCTGCCGCCGGACCCCCGACGCACGCCCGATCGCGGCACGGTCCGGGTCACCCTGCGGACCAGCCAGGGCCCGATCGGGCTGACCCTCGACCGGGAACAGGCCCCGTGCACCGTGCAGAGCTTCCTGCACCTGGCCCGGCACCGGTTCTACGACCGGACCCCGTGCCACCGGCTCACCGCGTACCCGACGCTGAAGGTGTTGCAGTGCGGCGACCCGTCCGGCACCGGCGAGGGCGGGCCCGGCTACCGGTACGCGGACGAACTCCCGACCGACCTGCCGCCGGCGCCGACCGACCCGACCGGAGTCCGCCGGCTCTACGCCCGGGGCACCCTGGCGATGGCAAACGCCGGCCCGGACACCAACGGCAGCCAGTTCTTCCTGGTCCAGTCCGACTCGGCGCTGCGCCCCAACTACACGGTCTTCGGCACGGTCGACGAGGCCGGGCTGGCCACCCTGGACCGGATCGCGGCCGGCGGGATCGCCGCCACGCCGGAGGACCCGGCGCCGGTCGACGGCGCGCCGGCCCTGCCGGTCGAGATCTGCCGGGCCAACCGAGGCCGCTGAAACTTCACCCGGCGGGGGCGGGCCCCCGTCCCGCCGGGCGTAGTGGCGTCCATAGTGCGGCAATACGACCCAGAGGGTATGACCTGTCCAATCGATAAGCCTCAATATGATGTCCGCATCGTGAATCAGGTGCGCATCAGGCGTACCGGTCCTGATGCGGAGGAACACATGGTTCGCTGGCGTACCCTCACCGGCCTGTTGGCCGCCGCGCTGGCCGCGGTGACCGCGGGCAGCCTCACCCTCGCCGCGCCCGCCGCCGCGGGCGGCGGTACGGCGACGCCGTACGTCGTCGGCGGCACCCGCGCCGCCCAGGGCGAGTTCCCCTTCATGGTGCGGCTCTCGATGGGCTGCGGCGGGGCCCTGTACAGCTCCCGGCTGGTGCTCACCGCGGCGCACTGCGTGGGCGCCACCGGCACCAACACCAGCATCACCGCGACGCTCGGCGTGGTCGACCTCCAGTCGCCGAGCCGGATCACCGTCCGGTCGAACTACGTCTACCGGGCCCCCGGCTACAACGGCAACGGCAAGGACTGGGCGCTGATCCGGTTGGCCACCCCGGTCACCGGGCTGAGCACGCTGAAGATCGCCAACACGACCGCCTATGACAACGGCACCTTCACCATCGCCGGCTGGGGCGCCGCACGCGAGGGCGGCGGGCAGCAGCGGTACCTGCTCAAGGCGACCGTCCCGTTCGTCAGCGACTCCACCTGCAACGCCAACTACGGCGGCGAGATCATCCCCGCCGAGGAGATCTGCGCCGGCTACGCCAGCGGCGGCGTGGACACCTGCCAGGGTGACTCGGGCGGGCCGATGTTCCGCCGCGACGCCGGCAACGCCTGGATCCAGGTCGGCATCGTCAGCTGGGGCAACGGCTGCGCCCGGCCCAACTACCCGGGTGTCTACACCCAGGTGAGCTACTTCGCCTCGGCGATCGCCTCGGCCGCCGCGAGCCTCGGCGGCTGACCGTACGACCGATCGGGCGGCCCGGCCGGCGACCAGCCGGGCCGCCTTCGCGTGCCGGCACCGACGACGCGCCCCTCGCGCCACCGCCATCCGACCCGGCGCGCGACGTCGGGGATACCGTGCTGGCGCACGAACCGCTGTGACCTCCGTTACCTCCTGGCCAACCGGGAATCAGATCACCGGATCTGGATTTGGACCCAGATGTGACTCCTGCCCAATTCCCGGCCCGGCCGCGCGACGACCGGTCGGAGACGACCCGATGACCGCCACCGTCGACGCCCCCGAGAGTCCGGCAGTCCCGCTGACGCCGGGTGACCTGATGAGCCCCCGGCAACGCCTGCGGCTCGTCCTCGTGCTCGGGTCGCTGATCGCGGTGGGTCCGCTGACCATCGACATGTACCTGCCCGCGCTTCCCGCGATCGTCGCCGACTTCCAGACCACGTCGGCGGCGGTCCAACTGACCCTCACCGGCACGCTGGCGGGCCTCGCCCTCGGCCAGTTGCTGATCGGCCCGCTGTCGGACGCCGTCGGCCGGCGCGCGCCGCTGATCGCCGGCATCGCGCTGCACGTCGTGGCGTCGGCGCTCTGCGTCGTCGCACCCAACATCGGGGTGCTCGGTGGACTGCGGGTGGTGCAGGGCCTCGGCGTCGCGGCGGCCTCGGTGGTCGCGATGGCCGTGATCCGCGACCTGTTCAGCGGCGCGGCCTTCGCCAAGCTGCTGTCCCGGCTGCTGCTGGTCATGGGGGCGGCGCCGATCCTCGCTCCGACCCTCGGTGGCGGGCTGCTGCGCTGGACGGACTGGCGCGGCGTGTTCGTCGCCCTGGCCGCCTTCGGTGTGCTGCTCGTCGCGGTCGCCGCGCTCGGCCTGCCCGAGACGCTGCCGGCCGACCGGCGCCAGCGCGGCGGGGTGGTCGCGACGGTGATCGTGTACGGCTCGCTGCTGCGCGACCGTACGTTCGTGGGCCTGGTTCTGGTCGCCGGGCTGGCCATGGCGGCGTTGTTCGCCTACGTCGCCGGGTCGTCGTTCGTCCTGCAGCAGCAGTACGGGCTGGACGAGCAGCAGTTCGGGCTGGCCTTCGGGGTGGGCGCGGTCGGGCTGATCGCGGCGACCCAGTTCAACGTACGGCTGCTGCGCCGCCACTCGCCCCAGCGGATCCTCGTCGCCGCCCTGGGCGTGGGGACCGGGGCCGGTCTGGCGCTGCTCGCCTTCGCCGCGACCGGGCTCGGCGGGCTGCCGAGCCTGCTGGTGTCGTTGTGGGTGGTGCTCGCGGCGGCCGGTCTCGCGATGCCGAACGCGCCGGCCCTGGCCCTGTCCCGGCACGGGGAGGCGGCCGGTACGGCCTCCGCTCTGCTCGGCGCCGTGCAGTTCGGCGTCGGCGCGCTGGCCGCGCCCCTGGTGGGCGTGGCTGGGCACGGCGCGGTGGCGATGGCCCTCGTCGTCGCGGGTGGCATGGTGGCGGCGATGGCCGTCCTGCTCGTGGTCGTGCGGCCGGCCCGGCTCGCCGACCTCGAGCCGGACGCGGTGGTCGTGGCAGCGCACTGACGGGCGGACCCGCGCCGCCAGGGTGCCGACCGGTACGAGATGGGCCGGAACGCCCGGTCACCCGAGCGATCCGGCGCCCCGCAGCACCGCGCCGGAGACCAGGCCGTGCCCGTCCGGCACCTCCGCCGCGTCCTGCCCCCGGGCGAGCACCTTGTTCTCGGCGTCCAAGAAGACGACGCTGGGCTTGAAGTCGCGCGCGCCCGACTCCTCGACGAGCGCGTAGGCGATGAGGATGACGAGGTCCCCGGGGCTGATCAGCCGAGCCGCGGCCCCGTTGATGCCGATAACCCCCGGAGTGCCGGGGACCTTCGATGACGTAGGTGGACAGCCGAGCACCGTTGTCGATGTCGACGATGTCGACCTTCTCGCCGGGCAGCAGATCGGCGCCTCCATGAGGTCCGCGCTGACGGTGACTGCGATGCTCGTCCACGCCGCCGACACCACTGTCCGATGTGTACCGGAAGGGCCCGGCGAGCGTGCTCTCGTCCGTCGCTCGGCCCGCTGCGAGATGCGGGCAGCAGAGTAGCTCAGCACCGCGAATTTCGTGCGGCGCGAGTGGTTTCCGACGCAACCGATTCCGGGACGAGGCGGCTGAGCAGGTCGAACTTCCTGTTCTGGGTGGTATCAGACACGGTCTATCCACTCGCGGGATTCCGTGGCAGTATCCGTCGCAGGGATGCAGTCGCATCGATTCGATCTATGCGGCTGCGTCGATTTTGCTCGCAATGCCGCGGGCACGTGCCTGTCTGGGGGGAGGCGTGCTGGTCATGCTCCATGCCATGATCCAGTTTGAGGTGCGGCTGCGCACATCGGCCGGGCCGTCCGAGCTTCGATGACCCCTCGGCACATCGCGGTGGTCGGCAGTGGAGCCCTCGCCCGCGCTCTCGCCCATTCGCTGGCCGCGCTCGCGCCGTCCGGTCCTGCCGCCCGGTCCGACGTACCGGTCACGATCACCCTGCTGGCCCGCGACGGTGGGGCGGTGGCCGGGCTCGCCCGCATCTGCCGGGCCCGGGCCGCGGTCAGCGGCAACCGGGTCTCGTTCACCGCCGAGCCGCTGGCCGACGAGGTCGAGACGCTGCGCCGGCTCCGGCCCGACGTGCTGGTCTGCTGCGCCTCCGGGCAGTCCCCGTACGAGCGCGTGACCGCGCCCTCGGCCTGGACCCGCCTCATCGCGGAGGCCGGGTTCGGGGTCACCCTTCCGCTGCAGGCCACGCTCGCCGTGCGGCTGGCCCGGGCGGTGGCCCGGGTGAGCCCCGGAACCCGATTCGTCAACGGCGCCTTCCCGGACGTGGTGAACCCGCTGCTGGCCGCCCTGGACCTGCCGGTGCTGTGCGGGATCGGCAACGTGTCCACCCTCGCGGCCTGCCTGCGGGCCGGTTTGAACCTGGCGGCCGCCGACCGGCTCGCGATGCTCGGCCACCATGTGCACCTCGCCGCCCCGACGGATCCGGCCGACGAGGTGATGGCCTGGTCCAACGGCAGCCCGGTGACCGGCGTGACCGCGCTGCTGGCCGCCGATCGGGCGCTGCCTCGCCGGGAACTCAACGCCGTCGCCGGGCACGCCGCGGCCCGGTTGCTGCTCGATCTCGTCAGCGGCACCGAGATCCACACCAACCTGCCCGGGCCGATGGGGTTGCCCGGTGGGTATCCGGTCCGGATCTCCGCCGGGACGATCGCCCTGGACCTTCCCGCGGGCATCACCCGCATCGCCGCCGTCGACTGGAACCTCCGGGTCGGGCGACGGGACGGTGTGCAGGTGGTCGACGGGCGGATCGAGTATCCGCCGGCCGCCGCCGCAGCGATCGCCGACCACCTGCCCCACATCGCGGACGGGTGGACGCCTTCGGCCCTCGACCAGGTCACCGAAGAACTCACCGCGCTACGAGGACGGCTCAGGCTGGCGCCACCCGCGCCCGCCCCCGCCCGGCTGGCCTGACCAAGGAGACCAGATGCTGTCCACGCCGCCCGTCGTCAACGCCCGCAACCTGATCGTCGACTACTACGACTTGATTCCGGCCGCCGCCGCCCGCTGCGGCGCCGCCCCGGGAGGTGGGGCCGGAACGCCCGGCTTCGCGCCCGGCTTCGACCTGCCGGCACTGACCGACGACATCCGGGAGTTCTTCGCCGCGGCCACGGCGACCTGGCGTCCGTTGGGGGAGTACCAAGGCCACCCCATCCAGCTCATGGACCTCACCGGCAACCCCGGCACGCACACCACGAAGACGTTCGCCTCGATGCTGATCGTGGCGCGGGCGGTCGAGCACATCCGGCGGACCGGGGAGTCGATCTGCATCTTCACCCCCACCTCGGCAAACAAGGGGATCGCCCTGCGGGACGCGGTGGGACGGGCGTTGGCGGCCGGTCTGGTCAAGCCCGACCAGCTGTCGGTGGTCGTCCTCGCTCCGGCGTCCACCCGGCACAAGTTCCGGTCCGACCGGTTGGCCGGCGACCCCGCCCTGCGCCGGCTGAGCCCGCTGCTGCGGTTCACCCGCGGCGCCGCCGAAGGCGTCAAGGCGCTCGGCCGGGCGTTCGTCGACGGGTACGCCGCCGAGGCGTACGACAAGCATGGCCTGAACCTCTGGTACTCCCTCGACCTGCGCAACTACCTGGTGGCCGACGCCGCCCGCGCGGCGTTCGAGGCCGACGCGTCGCCGACCTCGTCGGCCGGACCGCGCTGGCACGCGCATGCCGTCTCCAGCGCCTACGGGCTGCTCGGCTACAACCTCGGCCGGGACGTGCTCGAGGCGACCGGTCGGGCCGAGCCGGCGGACCGCCCCGGCTTCCTGCTCGTGCAGCATCTCGGCACCCCGGACATGGTGCTCAACCTGCGGCACGGCAGCTTCTCCCGGTCGCACCTGCCCCGCTACCAACGGGACCAGGCGGGCGGCGGGTGGACCCAGCGGGAGGATCCGCACTTCCCCGAGGTCACCGACGACCCGGACGAGATCCTCGACCCGACCTTCTACACCCACGAGCCGGTCACGTCGCCGGCCATGAACGACCTGATCCGACGGTTCGGTGGCGACGGCATCGTGGTGTCCCGCCGCGAATGCGTGCGGCGCTACCCGATGCTGCGGGACTGGTTCGCCGCCGGCAGCCGCCCGCTCCCCGAGGACCCCGCGCAACTGCGCGAGTGGTCGATCGTGATGGCGCTGACCGGCGTGCTCGGCGCGATCGACCGGGGGATCGTACCGGCCGGTCACGAGATCGTGCTGCACGGCTCCGGCTGCTACACCAGCGCCGACTACGTCACCGCCGAGCCGGACGCGGAGGTGTCCACCGTAGACGAGGTCGCCGCGGCGGTCCTCGGTGGCCGCTGATGGGGCCCACCACCACCCCGCTGGTGTCAGGCCCGGTCACGATCGCCGAGCCGGCGCCGACTGAGCACCCTTCGTCGGTCGTGCTCGACGCCGGGCTGAGCGCGCGGCTGACCGACCTGGCCGCCCGCCACGGCGTACCGCGGGAGGTCGCGGCGGTGGTCGCGGCGGCCCTGCTGGTGCGCCGCTGGACCGGCCGGGTCATGGTCTCGGTCCGCTGCCCGGACACCGGGTACCTGCTGGACCTCACCGGCGACCGGCCGGTCCGGGAGGTGCTGGCCGGCGCGGCCGTGTCGATCCGGCGGACGAGCCGCACCGAAGATTGCGCCGCGCCGTCGGCCGGACCGGCGGAGCCGTCGTCGGCTCCGGTCGAGCCGTTCGCCGACGGGATCGAGCTGGCGACCCGGACCGACGTGTCGCGATGGGAGATCCGGCTCGGCGACTGCCCGGCCGAGCTGGACGGGCCGCTGCTGGCCGACCTGGTCACCCTGCTCGCCGCGCTCGCCGGCGACGACGGTGTCTCCACCGCACACCTGCTGCCGGTCTCGGCGTACGAGCGGCGCCGGGCGTCCCGGTGGGCCGAACTGCACGGCGGGGCCGCCGGCGCCCGACCTGAACGGGCGCCCGGGGACACCATTCCGGCCGCGTTCGCCGCGCAGCTGCGTCGGACGCCGGACCACCCGGCGGTGCTCGCCGACGACGGGTGCCTGACCTACCGGGAGTTGGCGTCCGCGGTGGTGGCCACCGCCACGGTCATCCGGTCCACGGCCGGGACGCGACCGGGGGGCCAGGTCGCGCTGCTCTGCCGGCACGGCGCCGGTACGGTGGTCGCGCTGCTCGCGGCGCTCGCGGCCGGCCGGGCGTACGTCCCGCTCGACCCGACCTTCCCGGCCCACCGGCTGGCTCGCATCCTCGCCGACAGCGATGCGGACGTGCTGCTCACCGACGCCGAACACGCCGGTCAGGCGGACCGGTTGCGGGAGCTGGCCGGCCGGGCCGAGCTGCGCATCGTGCCGGTGGCGCCGGCGGTCGGACCGGCGACCTGGCCGACCTGGCCGAGCTGGCCGCCGGGCTGGCCACCCCGGCCGGTCCGGACGACCCGGCGTACCTGCTCTACACGTCCGGGTCGACCGGCGCCCCGAAGGGGGTCGTGCAGAGCCACCGCAACGTGCTGTTCGGCGTCGGCAACCACATCCGCAACTTCGCCCTGACCCCCGCCGACCGGACCAGCGTGCTCACCTCGTTCGGCTACGACATGGCGGTCACCGACACGTTCAGCGCGTTGCTGTCCGGCGCCGCCGCCGTGCCGGTGGACATCCGCAGCGAGGGCCTCGGTCACCTCGCCCGCACCCTGGCCATGCGGGGCGTGACCGTCTACCACTCGACGCCGACCGTCTACCGCTACCTGTGCGCCAGCCTCGGCCCGGACGCCACCCTGCCGGCCATCCGCGCCGTGCTGCTCGGCGGCGAGGAGGTGACCCGGCACGACGTCGAGCTGGCCCGTCGCCACTTCGCCCCGGACGCCGTGTTCGTGAACGGTTACGGCACCACCGAGATCAGCTTCGCCGCGCAGGACCACCTGCCGGCCGACGCGCCGCTGGCGCACGCGGTCGTGCCGATCGGGCATCCGCTGGACGGCATCGACGTCCTGCTGCTCGACCCGGCGGGCCGGCCCACCTGCCTGACCGGTGAGGTGGTCGTCCGCTCGGCGCACGTGGCGCTGGGCTACTGGCGGTTGCCCGAGCTGACCGCCGGCCGGTTCGGCGAGCACGACGGGGTGCGGACGTACCGGACGGGGGACCTGGCCCGGCGGCTGCCGGACGGACGGCTGGTCTTCCTCGGCCGGGCGGACCGGCTGGTGAAGATCCGCGGGCACCGGGTCGAGCTGGGCGAGGTCGAGGCCGCCCTGGCCGCCCTGCCCGGCGTCGGGCACGCCGCCGTGGTGCGGCCCGCCCGGACCGGGCGGGCGCGCGGGCGACAGGGAAATCATCGGGTACGTCGTGCCGTCGCCCGACGCGTCGGTCGACCGACCGCGCTGCGGGCCGGCCTGGCGATCCGGCTGCCGGACTTCATGCTGCCGCGCACCGTGGTGGCGGTGGACGCCCTGCCGATGGGCGTGACCGGCAAGCTGGACGTCGCCGCCCTTCCGCCGCCGCCACCGGGGCGGTTCGCCGACGCGGCCGGCCAGGACCCGCTGGAGACGATCATCGCCGCGAGTTGGTGCGAGGTGCTCGGCCTCGACCGGGTCGGCCGGGAGACGGCCTTCGTCGACCTGGGTGGCCACTCGCTGCTGATGGCGCTGGTGCAGCAGCGCCTGGAGGCGACGTTGAACCGGAGGGTCCCGCTGGTGCGGCTGTTCGAGTTTCCCACCGTCGCCGGGCTGGCCGCTCATCTGCGCGCCGGTGAACCGGTCGACGGGCCGGGAGCGGAGGACGACGCGCTGCTGCGCGCCGCCGGTCGGATGCGCCGACGCCGCCGGGCGCGGTCAGGGGAGACAGTGTGAGCGCGAGGAGTGAGCCGGGTTTGCGAGCCCCGCAGCCGCGAACGAACGGCAGGGCGGCATGATGGACGACGACCGGATCGCGATCGTCGGGCTGGCGTGCCGGGTGCCCGGCGCCGAGGGACCGGCCGAGTTCTGGGCGAATCTCACCGGTGGGATCGAGGCCGTACGGCGGTTCTCCGCCACCGAATTGATCGCGGCCGGGCTGCCCGCCGAGACGGCCGAGGACGCGAGCTTCGTACTCGCCTTCGGTCGGCTGGCCGGGCTCACCGACTTCGACGCCGCTCTGTTCGGCTACTCCGCGGCCGACGCCGCCCTGCTGGATCCGCAGCACCGGCTCTTCCTCGAGGTGGCCTGGTGGGCGCTCGAGGACGGCGGTTACGGCCGGCCGGACCCGGAGACCCAGGTCGGCGTGTTCGCCGGCTGCGCCGCCAACCGCTACCTGCGTCATCACCTGCTCGGAAACCCGGCCGTGCACCCGGCCGGCAGCCTGCCGGAGGACTGGGACGAGCTGCTGGCCGGCGGCACCTGCGACTACCTGCCGAGCCGGGTGGCGTACGCGTTGGGCCTCACCGGTCCGGCGGTCGCCGTGCAGACCTCCTGCTCGTCGTCGCTGGTATCGGTCTGCCAGGCGGCACAGAGCCTGCTCGACTACCGGTGCGACCTGGCGATCGCCGGGGGCGCCGCGGTGGTGTCCACCCGGCAGGTCGGCTACCGGCACCGTCCCGGTGGCACGCTCGCCGCCGACGGCGTCTGCCGCCCGTACGACGCGGACGCCTCCGGTCAGGTGTTCGGCAACGGCGCCGGGGCGGTACTGCTCAAGCGGCTCGCCGACGCGGTCGAGGACGACGACCACATCTACGGGGTGCTGGCCGGCTGGGCGGTGAACAACGACGGCGCGGCCCGGGCCGGTTTCACCGCCCCGGGCGTCACCGGGCAGGCCGCGGTGGTGGCGGAGGCGCTCGCCGCAGCCGGTTGGCAACCGACCGACGTCGGCTTCGTCGAAGGGCACGGCAGCGGCACCGCGATCGGCGACGCGCTGGAGATCGAGGCCCTGACCCGGGCCTTCCGGATGCACACCGACCGGTCCGGGTACTGCGTCCTGGGCTCGGTGAAGTCCGGCATCGGCAACCTGGACGCCGCCGCCGGGGTGGTCGGCCTGATCAAGGCGGTGCTCGCCGTACGGCACGGGGTCATCCCCGGCACGCTGCACTTCAGGCGGCCACACCGGGATGTCGACCTGGCGGCCACCCCCTTCGTGGTCACCGCCACCGAGCAGAAGTGGGAGGGTCCTCGGCGGGCCGGGGTCAGCTCCTTCGGATTGGGCGGCACCAACGCACACGTGCTGGTCGAGGAACCGCCGGTCCGCCCGGCGGCGGACGCGGCGCCACCCTGGGCACTGCTGCCGCTGAGCGCGGCCGGCCCGCGGGCGCTGCGCCGGCTCGCCGGGCGGCTCGCGGAGCACCTCGACACCCGGTCCGGTGC